>JBHHWX010000638.1:0-3360 GCA_046756745.1 bacterium
TTTTGGGGTGGGTTCTGCGAATGATGGGGCTTGTTTTGATAACGTTTCCGTTGCAGTCTCTGATTGCCCAACCGCAACGTTAGCAACCATTACTATCCCAAAAGGCTTGCAGGTCCCGGCAGGCAGTCGTCTTACCGTTCCAGTCATCGTCAGTACTCAAAAAAATATAGGGCTTGCTCAATTTACGATTGAATACAATGATACGGTCTTAGAATTTGATCAGGCCACTATCGGTACGGACGCCCCCGGCTTTGCTGTTTCACAACTACGCCGCAATCCGCCTTTTGCACCCACGACGCCGGGAACAAATAATAATTTCATTGTACAGATTTCAGGAGGCGGTACAAACTCTTTCTCCGGCAACGATAAAGTCGTCGTGTTGTTAGATTTTAATGCCACCGGGAATGTCGGTGATACAACCCCCTTGGCGATCGATACCGATTGCAGCCATACGTTCTTGACCACAACGGATTTTGATGATATCTGTGGGGATCAAATAACAGTTAACAATGGAGAGGCCACAATTATCCCAACTTCCGAGATAAGTGGGCATGTTCTCTATTATTTTGACTCGAGCCCCGTCATCAATTCATCCCTGAAACTAACAGGCGCAACACAATTTACTCAAATCACGGATGCCAATGGTTTTTATCAATTTAGCAACATTGCCCCTGACAATTATACGCTGACGCCGTCAAAAAATGACGATCATCGTGCAGCAATCAAGGGATCAGACGCCTTGTTATTAATGCGATATCTGGCATTTTTGGACACGCTGAGCAATGAGCAGCTTACCGCGGCCGATGTCACGCAGAGCGGGACCATCACCGGCTCAGATGTTGTGGCTCTCCTGAGGTTTCTGGCATTCTTCACCAGTAATATCGCAGAAACCGGTGATTGGATATTTGTTCCGCCATCTGTTAGTGTAAATATCCCGCCAAGCTCCACTCAGGATTTTCAAGCCTTTCTTTTGGGGGATATCACAGGCGATTGGGGTGTGACCATGGCCACAAATCAATTAGCGAAACTCAACAAAAGCGAAGGAACGCTCATTTTGGAGCGGGTTTCGGTTGCCGGATCACCGGATGTCCGTGTGCCGGTATTCCTTCAATCCAGTCATCATTCCATCCACAGTCTGCTGTTCAGCATTGCTTTTGATACAAGTCAAGTGCATCTTAAAGCAGTTGAAAGTAACGCAGTCTTGAAGGACTATATGATTGTGGTTAATGATACGGAGCCGGGTAAATTACATATTGCTGCGGTCGGTTTGCAGCCGATACCATCCCATCAGGCTATTTTGAATCTGGCGTTCGAAGTTCAAAACAAGCAAATAGGCGCCCATGAAAGGGGCTTCATCCCAATTACATTTTCACGGGCCCTGCTAAATGACAAAAATGTCGCCTGGGTGGATGGGGGCATTGAATTGACTTCTGCCACGGCCAAGATTCCTGATCGCTTTGAATTGCTGCAAAATTATCCCAATCCGTTTAACCTCGCGACGACCATTCGATTTGGCGTTCCACAAGTCCCGTTGGGTATGACTCACATTATATTGGATATTTACAATGTCAATGGCCAGAAAGTCAAACGTTTGGTCGACGAAGAGAAACCGCCTGGCTACTACTCCATTCAATGGGATGGCCGCGATAACAACGGCCGCGTCGTTTCCACCGGAATCTATTTTTATACGTTTCGAGCAGAGAAAGTACAATTTAGCCAAAAGCTTTTGTTGATCAAATAGATCTGTCCTAAAAAGCGAGGTATCACATGATGCGACCCGTGTTTTTAGTCATCGTTTTAGGCTGGGCTTCTATGCTTCAAAGTCAAATCGCGGCGACCGTAAGGTTCGATTCTGTTTTTGTTGAGACCGGCTCCAACATCGCTGTGCCGGTATTTGTCAGTACGGATTCAGCTATCTCCTTAGCTCAGTTTGTGGTTGAATTTGATTCGACCGTCATCGCAGTCCTTCCTTCCGCCGGTCAAATCGGCTCTGGAGTTACAGGCTTCACCATAACAAATCGAAATACCGAGTTACCATTTTCTCCAACTAGAATAGGAACGAACAAGAATCTTCTGGTTCAAATTTCCGGCGGGGGCAACAATTCCTTTTCAGGAGATTCTTTAGAAGTTTTGGAGCTCAATTTCAGGGTTGTCGGCTCGTATTTGTCTGAGAGTCTTCTTCGTTTCGACCAGTCGCAAGGGAGAACGTTTCTCAGTACTGAGAATCTAAACGACCTCCAGGGTGAAAGCATAAACTTTATTCCAGGAATCGTCCGGGTTGGGGATTCTACCGCACCTGTCATCTTTGATCTCCTGCTTCCCGCCGACAGCAGTTGGACCAAACAAGGTCTCCCGACATTTACCTGGCAGGCAAGTGATGATGTTTCATCAGGCTTAGCTTTTTATCAACTGTTCATCAACTCGGCGTTAGATTCAGATAATCTCTCTCCCCTTAATACCAGCTCCTCGCCTGCTTCAGAATTGCAAGATGGCGACTATCTTTGGCATGTCGCGGCCTTTGATAAAGCAGGAAATGCGAGACTGTCCAATTCGACCTGGCTGCTTCGAGTGGACAGGAGTCCCCCAACATCGGAAATTACAAATCCCAATTCGAGGCAGGAAGTCTCAGGAACCGTTGTCATACAAGGTACGGCCGATGATGGCTCCGGGATCGGCGTGGACAGCGTTTTGGTCAGTACCGACGGCGGAGCGACTTGGCATCCCACCTCAAATACCGGGTTAGATTTTACTACGTGGGAGTATCCTTGGAATGTTGCGCAAAACGACTCCATAATTATCCTTGCGAAAGCTATCGATAAACTCGGCAATGAAGAGAGTCCCCATGGAATCACAGTGACCGATGTCGAAGAAAAAAGTCAAAATCAAGTTCCAACTGAATTTGCTCTCTTACAAAACTACCCCAATCCATTCAATCCCACCACCACCATCGAATACCGGCTTCCGAAGTCTACCCAGGTCATGCTGCGGATTTACAATATTCGCGGCCAACAAGTCCGGATTTTGGTGGATGAAGAAAAACCCGCGGGCATGTTCAAAGCAAATTGGAGTGGAAAAGATGCGTTCGGGAGGCGCGTTGCCAGTGGTATTTATGTGTATCAAATACGGGCGGGAGAATTTGTGTCGAGTAAGAAGCTGATTTTGATGAGGTGAGAAGCTCGCCCACAGAATCAGAACTGCCACAGAATTGAAATTGAAATTCAAAAAAGTCATTTCAGTGGGATTTCCAGTTCTGTGGGAGAAAACGTGCTCTGTTTGTAAAGGTTTTCGGTTCTCAATATCTCAGCCCTTGGTATTGGAGTGCAACGCTTTAGCGTTGCGGCTTTCATTGAAACAGTGCAA
>JBHHWX010000639.1:0-3354 GCA_046756745.1 bacterium
CATCAATCCACTCGTCAGTAATCTTATCTCACCCCCTGAATGAACAAAACCGTAGGAGGTCTTACCATGTCTTCCCCAAACGAGCGGTCGGAGAGAAACCGGCAGATTTTCGATGATCTTTACTGGGAAATGTCTGTTCTCGAAGCGTGTTGTTGGGGCGCGTATTACGTGACGCGCGAGCAGTATTGTACACGCATCGAGTGTATGGAGATTGCCTTGCTGCACGAGTTCGGGCGATTCAAGAAAATGCTTGAAAGCCTGAATTTGGACTCGGATAAGGACGCGAGCAAGGGCAAGGATAAGAACAAGGGCAAAGACACGGAAGGGGGCAAGTAAGGTTCACCCTGTGTAGTAGCTTGCTATACTACACAGGGTCACCCCGTGAGATAAGAGCCATCGTTGGAAACGCATCGAGAGTAAGCTTTTATCTCACGGGGTAAATTGTTTCCACGATTTGCAACATGTCAACCGTTTTCTGCCTGTGATTTCATTTGCTTGCCAGCTTTTCTGTTCAGATTTCCAAAAAACGCTTTCCTTGCGCAAAAAATTTTCGCTTGCAATTCTTGGGTGATTTGCTAAAATGTTGTGTTTGGGAAATTTGGGTATATTTTTCATTGCTTAACCTTCTCGTCTTAGCAGGTTTGTCGTTAGTTCTTCATGGTTTGCAGCTTAAGAAAGGACGTAATTTAGGTTGAGTGACAATTCTCAAGAAAAGAACGATAAAAAAAATGAAAATGCTGCTCGGTAAAGTGGACCCCAATGTCAAGACAAAAATTTTCTTTTTTATAAGTGTGGCAATCTGCAACACTTTGGTGGTTCACAGGCTAAGTTGCGTAACTCCTGGAGTTACGCAACTTAGCCTGTGAACGGCGCTTTAAAACCATTCTCGGTTTCTTGTTCTTTGGCAAAATGGGCAGCTTCCGGTGTTCTGTAGCCCAAAGCTTGATGCGGTCGTTCGGTGTTGTAAAACACAAACCACGAGTTGATACCATGCATCAGCTCGACCACTTCAGTATACTCTTTGAGGTAAACGTCTTCGTACTTCAAACTGCGCCATAAACGTTCCACGAAGATATTGTCGAGCGCTCGGCCTCGGCCGTCCATGCTGATCTTAATGCCCGCCGCTTCGAGTCGTTCGGTAAAGGGAAGGCTGGTAAACTGAACGCCCTGATCGCTGTTGAAAATTTCCGGCATGCCTTTGGTCAGAGCTCGTTCAAGCGCTGAAAGGCAGAAGCTCAGGTCCAGTGTATTCGACAACTCCCAGGTCAGGACATAACGACTGAACCAGTCCATGATCGCGACTAAATACATGAAGCCACCGGGCAATCTGATATAAGTGATATCCGTGCTCCAGACCTGATTGGGACGTGTGATCTCGACATCGCGAAGCAGGTAAGGATAGACCTTATGCTCAGGATGTGGCTGACTGGTCTTCGGCTTCGGATAGATCGCTTCCAGAGCCATCAACTGCATGAGCCGCCGAACCCGCTTGCGATTGATCGCGTAGCCTTCACATCGGAGCCACGCTGTCATGCGCCGGCTGCCGTAGAACGGCCTGGCGGTATACTGTTCGTCGATCAGTCGCATCAGGTGCAAATTCTCTGCGCTCTCCGATGCCGGCTGATAATAGTAGCTTGAGCGGCAAAGGCCTAAAAGCTCGCACTGTCGAGAGATGCTCAGGCGTGTGTGGAGCGGCTCGATCAGAACACGGCGCTCGGCGACCGGGCTACAACACTTTTTTTTTCAACCAGTCAAGCTCGACTTTCAGGCGACCAATTTCTTCGTAAAGACGAGATTGCAAAACCTCGACATCCTGACCGTTACGACGTCGGCGAGTGACAAAGAACTCTTTACCCTGCTCCCGAAGCTGTTTCTTCCACTGACTGACTTGATTCGGATGCAGACTGTGATCCGAGGCGATCTCGTTGATCGTCTTTAAGCCTCTTAGCGCTTCAAGAGCAACCTTAAATTTAAAATCGGCGCTGTAAACTTTTTTACCCATGGACCCTCCAAAACTTGGTTTATACACTTATAACGATTGTCCAAATTTTGGGGTCCATTATAGTCTTTCTCGACCAAAATTACGTGTTTCACACAATTCTCGATTGCAGCAGCTAATCCTACACTTGCACCGCCTGCGAATGGCTCAATGAGAATTTTATCCTTTTTATGAAACAGCCATCTTTTCACGAACGGATAGAGCCAGGTTTTTCCGCCTGGATACCTCAAAGGACTATATTGCGGTACAGACGCCACATTTGGCGCTCGATGAACAGTGGCCTCATTGAATAAGTGGAGTTGTTTCATAATTCATCGTGTAATGATATCTGTTAAAGTTGGTGCGTCGGGAGGGAGATCGTCAAGCTCACTATCCAATTTTGTTTGTAACTCTTGCATGAAATCCTCGATTGAACCTGGTTGTGGAGTCAGTATTTCATCTAATGCCGGTTCGAATTTCGTATATATTGTTTCGAGCAATGTCAATTCGTATTTGTTTTGATCTTGCTTGAAGTCAAGATCGTAAATAAACCAGGCCATATCTGCTTTTCGCTTGTCGTCAACTATCGGTAAATCTGGGATTGTATCATAAAAGCTCTTTTGCATTACAACGGCTTGCTTCTTGTTCCAATTCATCACTATTCCGCCTTTGTAAATCAATTGCGGAGCTAATCTTTTTCTTGATGACGATAAATAATCAGGTCGTGGTTGAAATTTGTTTTTAGACCAATCCATGTTTGCTTTTTTACTCCGATTGGTCATATAGAATTTAAAGGGTTTTGTTACATTCCCCGAGATATAGACCGCCTGAACTTCTAATGAGCCAAAATCGACAACATTTCCGGTCTCATCGTAAGAGACAAGTACATAATCAATGTTTCCAGCGGTTTTTCCATTTTTATTGTTAAGTCTGATTTCCCTCAAAGATGTCCACATTCCATTCTTAATGATATCGGGCTCGAAGAAAAACCTTGCCGCTTCTTCGGTAAAGAGCCAATCTTCTGTGAATCTGATCGGACATGTTACCACAGGTTTTTCTTCATGAAAAATACAGCAAACACCCAGCGGATCGGTAGCACTGTTTTTGGTACATGAGGGAACTTTGTTATGAAATGGGCAAAGTTTGTTGTTTCTAAACCTTTCTGCCTGCTTACTCAAATTATCCGTGGGAAATCCGAATACTTCCGCTAATGGATGTTTTTGCATTTTGAACTTTCAATTTGGAGAAATCAATTATTCGCTGTGATTAACTATTCGAATGGTAGCAGGAATTCTCCATAATTCAAAGATATTTCATCCAGTTTTGAAGAATATAGTCGCTTCTTTCCGCATCTTTATATTTTGCAATGTCGGAAA
>JBHHWX010000640.1:0-3346 GCA_046756745.1 bacterium
CTAAAATCGCTGATGGCATAAAAGATCATGAAAATCAATAACGCGCCCAATATTGCCTGATAAACCGGAATTTGAATTCTTAAGAAATCGAAAAAACTTCTCCATGTGGAATCTATTTTGTATACCACTTTGTTTTGAGCAGGCAGCTTCGCTAATAACTTCTTTTTAATCCCCGAAGCGGGTATAAATCCAAATTCATTCTCGATATCTACAGATCGCTCCATGTTGAGCAAAACACTTTGATAATTCGCACAATTCTCACAAGTAGTGAGGTGACCTTTCAAAGCAGCATGTTCTGAATTTATTAGATTTTCAGCTGAAATGCTCCGTTTTATTAGAAGCTCCTCGATTTCAGCGCAGTTTACTTTTGCCAAAGAATCTTTTTTCTTCACTGGTCACCTCAAAATTGACGGGTTAAATGCTTTTAGCCTGACAGCAAGACGTTTTGTTGTATAAAATAAGCGCATCTTTATCGTACCTTCTGAGCATTCCAAAATCTCACCGATCTCCTTTATCGAAAAATTTTCCTGAAAACGTAGTATTACATCTTTTCGAATGCCGTGAACTTCTTGCAGTATCCAGACCGGATACGTGTCGTTATCACCATTTGTAAGAAGCAGAGCACCTTCCTCCACGGACATCAAGACATTATAGTTGTAATCAAGCAACCCGGAAGCGATGTCCCGACTCATGTAGAGCTTCTCGAGCATTTTAGCCGCCTTACTTTTCTCTCCCCTGAGTTTGTAGTGTGTAATGAGACCGTAGAGAGGGTCCGGGTTGTCCGGCGCAAGTTGATGCGCTTTTTCCAGTGAAGAGATGTCTTTGTGGTGCAGCCGGCTTGCCAGATAATAATATTCAAAAGTGTTGGGGACATGTTTCTGCATATCACTTAGAATCTTCTTTAACTTTGCCTGCAATTCTTGTCGTGAATAAGTCTTAGTATGGCCAAAGTTCGAATATTCCGTTGCAAGGTAGTAGTTATACCATCCCTCTGCATTCTTAGGATTCTTGGCTAATTCTTTCTTCCAAAGCTCAGCTTGTTTCACGTACCATTCGGTCGGCCTTTGCACGTAGATGATCCGATGAACTTTTTCAGGGGTCCGAGTTTGAGCAGCGAGCGAAGAAAATAAACAAAGTAGATAAACAAAGATAAACGATTTCGAAATCCGCATCGATCCTCCTTTTTGAGTTTGGCAAATAGAAAAAAAGAAATGCTATCCTTTAGGACACTTCATTTTGCTAAGGGTTCAATTCAATTGACGAAAATGTGCTTGCTGTTTTGTTACATAAAGGTTATATTACCAAAATTTACGAATAATCATTTTTCATAGGAATTAGCATATATCAAGGAGTCTTTAATGAATAGCCGTATTTCAATAGCAGCTGATGTTTGTCACGGTAAACCGGTTATTAAGGGTACGAGAGTGTTAGTGAGTAATATATTAAGCTCTCTTGCTTCCGGCGAAACGATCGAGGAAGTTTTGGAAGACTATCCTAACATTACTCAAGAAGATATTTATGCTGCTCTTAAATTTGGGAGCGAATTATTGATTTAACAGATTTTAAGTCAAAGGTATTGCTTCTCAGAGACAATCATTATTCTCTGCTATAAAACACTCTTAGAGACTAATAATGAATGCTTTTTTGCTTTTCGAAATATCGAAATCTATCACCCTCTTGCTGTTGAACTCTGCAAAAGGAGCCTGTGAATGACTAAATTAACACGAATGACCGGGTATTTCATTTTTTTTATGGCCTGCTGCCTTGCTTTTTCAGTAAAGACTGCGAACGGCCAAACTGCAACCTTAAAAGGGATTGTCAAAGATGCAGAAACCAACCAAGCGCTTCCCGGCGCAAACGTCTTGGTCACTTATAACGGATTAACAACTGGCTCAGCCACTTCATTATCAGGGTCGTTCAAGGTATCAAAGTTGCCAAAAGGCAGATATACGATTACGATAACTTATATCGGGTATGAGGAGAAAATCATCAATGACCTGAATATTGAAGTTGGAGAAACCCGGGAGTTGGAAATCAGCCTCATTCCAACGGACATTCGGGTTAACCCGGTCACCGTCACTGCGTCAAGGCGGCCGGAGAAATTACTGGACGCCCCGGCCTCTATTTCTGTTGTGGAAACAGCAGCGATTGAAAACCGGATGGCTCTCACAGCAACAGATCACCTAAAAGCTATACCTGCGGTTGACATCATATCAGCCGGACTCAACCAATCGAGAGTGGTAGTACGGGGCTTTAACGACCTCTTTTCCGGTTCCCTCCTGTCGCTGATTGACAATCGCATTACACGAATTCCCGCGGTTCGACTTAACGCTTTCCAATTGATACCCGCAAGTAATTTAGATGTTGAGCGAATCGAAGTCGTATCCGGGCCCGCTTCTGCCTTGTATGGTCCCAACAGCGCTAATGGTGTCATGCATGTCTTAACCAAATCGCCATTTGATTCCAAAGGCACAACCTTAAGCGTTGGTGGCGGCCAAAGAAGTGTCTTGATCGGCACGATAAGACACGCCGGCGTTTTAAGCGACAAAATAGGGTATAAGTTTTCTCTGCAATATTATAAAGGCGACGATTTCCCCTCCATCGATTCGACAGAAGTAATTGCCCGCCTTGACGCCATCAACAAAGGCGCCAATCCTGATACACTCCGAATCGGCGCGCGAATCTTAGATATCGTTAGTACTAACTTTGACAGCCGTTTTGACTTTCGCTTTTCACCCGACCTGAAATTCATTGTAAACGGCGGGTTCAGCAAAGGGGACAACATCGAAATTACGAATCAAGGTGCGGCACAAGCACAGAATTCTTCGTTTAGATATCTTCAAGGACGGCTGATTTATAAGAATTTCTTTTTGCAAGCATTCATGAATAAAATTGATACTGGAGAGCGCGACACTTATTTTTTGAGAACTGGCGATTTCATCATAAACAAATCAAGTTTGTTTGTCACGCAAGCTCAACATCATTTTTCCCTCGGCAGCCAGAGCTTTACATATGGAGTAGATGTCCTGCTCACAAGGCCAGACTCAGAAGGTACGGTTAACGGCCGCAATGAAGACGATGACGACGTGAACGAAATCGGTGCCTATTTACAGTCAGAAACAAATTTGTCTTCAAAATTCAAATTAGTAACGGCGGCACGCATAGACGATCACAATCGTTTAGATGGATTGAATTTTTCGCCAAGAGCGGCGCTTGTTTTTAAACCGACTCCGACCAATAATTTTCGCTTTACTTTCAACCGTGCTTTCAGTACGCCGACCTCAGACAACTTATTTTCCGACGTCGTGGGACAGCGAGTTTCCACGTCGGTCGACCCTAGTTTGGC
>JBHHWX010000641.1:0-3346 GCA_046756745.1 bacterium
TGATTGGCCAACCTCTGGATAAGCTCTTTCCGCCTGAGATTTCCCAACGTCAGTTAAGCAATATCCAAAAAGTATTTGACTCAGGCAAGCCGCTGTATGTTGAAGACATCATTCAATTTCCCGACAGCGAAATGCATCAGTGTACACACCTGAGTCCATTACAGACGGATCAGGGTGAGTTCAATGCTGTTATGGGAATCTCAAGGAATGTTACCAAATGCAGGCGTCTTGAGGAAACACTACGCCAAAGCGAGGAACGTTTCCGAAAAATTTTTGAGGAAGGCCCACTCGGCATCGTCTTAATCGACCAAGATTTCCGGTTCGTCGATGTCAACACGACTTATTTGCAGATGCTGGGATATTCTAAGAAAGAGCTGATTCACCAGAAGTTTTTGACAATTATCCATCCGGATGACGTCGACAGCAGTGTCACGAGAGTTGAGCGATTGTTCAAAGGTGAGGTTCCTTCATATCAGATTGAAAAGCGCTATATAAAGAAGAACGGCAACATATTCTGGGGCCGCTTGACGGCTACCTCATTTCGTTCTCTCCAAAATAGTCTCTACTGCATAGGAATGTTGGAAGACATCTCAGTACGCAAACAAGCGGAAAAAGCATTAAAAGAGCAAGTGCAGCGAAATAAAATAATCCTTCAGACGACGACAGATGGCTATGTTTTGCTAGATAGAGAAGGCAGGTTGGTCGAAGTTAATGACGCATACTGTAATATGATCGGATATTCGCGTGAAGAGCTGATCGGGATGAACATCCGGCAGTTGGAAGCCAGGTTTACTCTTGAAGAGATCGAGCAGAGAATCGAAAAAATAGTTAAGCAAGGGTCTGACTGTTTCGAAACTAAGCACCGGCGCAAGGACGGAAAAAATATCGATCTCGATGTCAGCATTATCATAATGCGATCGGAGGAGGCTTCGCTAATAGCTGGCTTTGCACGGGATATCACAGAACGCAAAGAGGCAGAACAAACCCAAGCCAAAGCGCTCAAGGATTTGAAAACGGCGAATCAAGAATTGCAGGATTTTGTCAATATCGTTTCGCATGATTTGAAAGTCCCTCTTCATTCATTAAGCTCGCTGGTGGAGTGGTTGTCAACGGATCATGCAGATGAGCTCGATGAAGAGGGCAAGGGAATCATTGATCTTCTTAAGAAAAACGTCAAGCTTTTACAGGATCGCACCGACGCTCTGCTTCAATATTCAGGTATTGAACAAATTCGCGCACAAAATGTCCACGTGGATTTTAACCGGCTTGTATCTGAGATGATCGATATGATCGCACCGCCTGAACATATAGAAATCATCCTCGAAAACGAGCTGCCGGTGATTTGGTGCGACAAGATAAGACTCGAGGAGGTTTTTCAGAATCTTCTCGACAATGCCGTCAGGTTTATAGACAAAGCCAAAGGAGAAATTAAAGTTGGCTGCGTCAAGGAAGGTGATTTTTGGGTGTTTCGTGTAACGGATAATGGTGTGGGAATTCAAAAAAAACATTTTGACCGAATATTCCAGATTTTTCAAACATTAAGTCCGGCTGATAAATCTGAAAGTACCGGACTCGGTTTGGCAATCGTCCGAAAGGTCATTGAAATGTCCGGCGGCCGGGTTTGGGTCGAATCGGAACCCGGACGAGGAAGTACTTTCTTTTTTACTCTGCCAATCAAAAAATAAAATATCAAAATAAATTTTCAAAAATTCGCCAAAAATTAGATATTTGCGTAATTAATTAATTAATTACCGTCACTAAAAAATCTTTAAAAAATCTCTTGAATATAACAAGGTACTAATGTTAATTTTATTTAGTGTCTGAACGAAAACTCAGAAATAAGCTCTAAGCCCCGTCCTCGGGGCGTCGTAATCAATTGTTTTTTACAAAGCGTCAAACGCACCCGGGGACGGGTGCTTGAGCATTCTAAAGAGTTCTCGTTCAGACCCTAGTTAGGAGTTGTTTCATCTCTGTGAAATTAGGGGGTGTATCGCACACCTTGGCATAGGGGATCCCCATGTTTACCAACACCAAAATATTTGTCATCGATGACGATGTTAGCAATCTTGAATATCTGCAAAACCGCTTAAAAAAACTCGGCCTCACTTTTTTTTCAACTCACGATAGTCTCAAAGCTTTGGACCTCATAGTGGAAGTCCATCCTGATATTGTTCTCACGGACCTCATGATGCCTGAGAAAGATGGGTTTACGATACTCAAAGAAGTTCAGGATTTTGATTCAAATATTCTTACAATTATTTTTACGGCCTTTGCAACGATCGACTCGGCGATAAAAGCGATGAAATCCGGCGCTTTTGATTATCTTCAAAAACCTTATACAATAGAACAGCTTAAAATTGTTTTGCAAAAGGCTGTTAAGTTTCAGAAGCTTCGGAATGACAATTTCTTGCTTCGCCGCCAAATCAAGAAGTCGAAGGCCTTCGACAATATGATTGGTAAAAGCAAAGTCATCAAAAATATTTTCGAGCAAGTGGTTCGCATTTCACATACTGATGCAAATGTGATGATTTACGGAGAGAGCGGCACCGGCAAGGAATTGCTGGCACGCAGTATTCACGCCCGCAGCCAGCGCAGCTCCAATCCTTTCATTCCGGTCGATTGTGTGGCTTTGCCTGATAGCTTATTAGAAAGCGAGCTCTTTGGCCACGAAAAAGGCGCTTTCACCGGCGCAGAATTCAGGCGCAAAGGGTTATTGGAATATGCTCATAAAGGGACCATTTTTCTGGATGAAATATGTGAGTTAGCTCCCAATTTACAGGCAAAACTTTTGCGGGTTCTGCAAGAAAGAGAGTTTCGAAGAGTCGGGGGGAATGAATTAATTAAAGTCGATCTCCGTATTCTTTCAGCGACGAATCAGAATCCTGAACAAGCAGTAAAGGACGGTCTCTTTCGTGAAGATCTTTATTATCGCTTAAACGTCATTCCCTTTGAAATTCCGCCATTGCGTGAAAGAAAGCAGGATGTACCATTGTTAGTCCATCATTTTTTAGAGCTCTTTGGGGGTTCGAAAAAACGGAAAAGAAAAACGATAGGGCCGGTTGTCATGAATGCCTTAACAAATTATTCATGGCCGGGAAACGTCCGCGAGCTGCGAAACATAATAGAGTGTATCATGTCTTTAACCGATGGCGACAAAGAGATTCAACTTTCCGATTTACCTCACAATTTCATGGATTCGAACAATCACAAAACCATCTCTTGTTCACACTTAAAAGACCTCTCTTTCTTAGACGCAAAGAAGCGATTGTTATCTGATTTTGAAAAAGAATATTTTTCAAATTTACTCAAAGATACAAACGGAAACAATCTATATGTTTACAAAACA
>JBHHWX010000642.1:0-3343 GCA_046756745.1 bacterium
TTCAGCGGCCTTAGACGGGTTGAGAACCGTCAGAGATTTGTTAAATGGATTTGATACATTCACCCGAGAGGTCTCTGTTTTGTGGGATGGTTTAATGTTCTCTAAAAAGTTGTTATTAATCAGCAACTTAGGTGCTCTTAATTCCTCTCGCAGGTGATGCTGTCGTTAATTCATCCAATTCAGGAGGCAATATGAGATGGGGTCATTTATTTTACGTTTTCGTCGGGTTGGCATTTTTACTCTCGTGCGCAGAAGAAGAAATCAAATACAGTGTGCCGGTTGAATATCATCAACTCGACAACGGTTTAAAGGTCGTGCTTTCACCGGATCACACCACCCCGGTTGTCACCGTGGCGGTTTACTACAACATCGGCTTTCGCATCGAGCCTAAAGATCGCACCGGGTTCGCGCATCTTTTTGAACACATGATGTTTCAAGGCTCAAAAAACCTGCCCAAGGGGGAATTCGATAAACTCACCGAAGGCAACGGCGGCTTCAACAACGGCTCCACGCGATTCGATTTTACCAATTATTTTGAAGTTATGCCGGCGCATAAGCTGGAAACCATCCTTTGGGCCGAGGCCGATCGTATGAAGGGCCTGGCGATCACGCAAGCGGAATTAACCAACCAGCAGGGTGTGGTCAAAAACGAAGTCAAAGTAAACGTACTGAATCGTCCCTACGGCGGCTTTCCGTGGTTGGACATGCCGCAGTACGCCAACGAAAATTGGTACAACGCGCACAACTTTTATGGCGATTTAGAGGACCTGGATGCCGCCACTCTCAAAGATGTGCAAGCTTTCTTCGATACCTACTACTCCCCGAATAACGCCGCGTTGGTGGTGATCGGAGATTTTGAACCCGCCAAAGCCCGGGAGTGGGTTCAAAAGTATTTTGGCGACATTCCGGCTGCGGAGCTGCCGGCCAATCCCGACCTTTCCGAACCGCGTCAGGAAAAAGAGAAGCGATTTAGCAAAGACGACCCTTTGGCCAATCGCCCTGCATTAGCCTTTGCCTACCACATGCCGGAGCGCAACACGCCGGAATATTTTGCCCTGGGCGTGATCGATCAAATTTTGCTGCAAGGCGAAGACAGCAAACTTCATCACGCTCTCGTGAAACGGGAAGGCCTAACGGGTTCGGTGAACGGAGGGATCAACCTCCTGGGCGGGATGTTTAATTACAACGGACCGATGTTGTGGATGGGGTATTTGTTTCACGACAACGAGGTTTCGACGGACTCCATCATGCAGGTGGTGGATCAGGTGATCGAAAAAATAGCAACCGAACCGGTTACCCAGGAAGAGTTGGATCGCGCTCTGATAAAATTCCGGTCGAGCTTATATGACGATATCGGCGGTTTTTTCGGAATCGGACGCGCCGACCTGTTGGCCTGCTTCGCGCTCTTTGACGACGACCCGGGGCGCATCAATACCCTCGAAGACCAGCTTAGAAAAGTCACGCCCCAACTTATTTTGGACACCGCAAAAGAGTACTTACGCCCCACAGCCAGAACCCTTTTGACGGTGAAACCCGGAGCCACTTCTTAAATTTGGAGGATTTAAAATGTGGAAGATTCGCTTTATGAGCATGTTATCTTGTCTGATATTCGCGGCGCTGGCATTCGCCCAACTGGAAAAGCCGCCCGCGGGAGACGCGCCGAGAGATTTTATCTTGCCGGAAAAACATACTTTTTCGTTGAACAACGGTCTGAACGCAACCTTAGTCTCGTTTGGGGATTTACCCAAAGTGACGGTACGCCTGGTGATTCGCGCCGGTAACCTGAACGAAGCCGGAAACCAGGTCTGGCTGGCGGATTTGACCGGCGACTTGATGAAAGAAGGCACGACGTCCCGCAGCGCCGAGGAAATCGCACAAGAAGCGGCCAGCATGGGCGGCGAGGTTAACATTTCCGTCGGCCCCGATCAGACGACGGTTTCGGGAGATGTGTTGACGGAATTCGGGCCCAAATTAGTGGAGCTGCTTGCGGATATCGTGCAAAATCCTTTGTTACCCGATTCGGAGCTAGCGCGCTTGAAAAGAGACCTCATTCGAAATTTAAATATCCAAAAAACTCAGCCGAGATCGATTGCCAGCGAGAAATTCCGTCAGCTTCTTTACGGGGATCACCCGTACGGTCGCATATTTCCCACCGAAGAGATGCTCAACAGCTACACCATCGAAAACGTGCGAGCCTTTTACGAAAACAATTTCGGAGCGCTGAGAGCGCATATTTACGTTGCGGGACGTTTCGACACGCAGAAAATGGAATCTACCCTCCGGAAAGCCTTTGGTAGTTGGAAAGCAGGGCCTGAACCGCTGGTTAACAATCCGCAACCCACATCTGAACGGATCATCCACCTGATCGACCGTCCCGATGCCTCGCAATCAACGGTTTTCATCGGCTTGCCGGTCGTCGACCCTTCCCATGAGGATTATCTGAAACTGCAACTGACCAACACCCTGCTGGGCGGCGCCTTCACCTCGCGCATCACCAGCAACATCCGCGAAGACAAAGGGTACACCTACTCCCCCTTTAGCCAGATATCGTCCCGCTACCGGGATGCGTACTGGGTACAGGTTGCCGATATCACGACCGATGTGACCGGCCCGGCATTGCGTGAAATTTTTTATGAAATCGACCGCTTGCAAGACGAGCCGCCCAGCGCAGAAGAGCTGCGCGGGGTTCAGAATTATGCCGCCGGAATCTTTGTGTTGCGGAATGGGTCGCGCAGCGGGATCATCGGCCAATTATCCTTTCTCGATTTGCACGGACTCGATGACAGCTATTTAACCGAATACGTTCAGCATGTCCACGCTATCACTCCGGAAGAAGTCCAAAACATGGCGCGGACCTACTTGCGGGACGACGAGATGTTGATTGTGATTGCAGGGGATCGAAAAAAGATTTACGATCAGGTGTCGAATTATGGGCGGGTCGTTGAGTAAATTTAAGCGAAGGCGTCTCGCCGAGCGTTTTTGCCCGATGTGGATGTGCAAAAATCATTTGGTAAAATCTTAAGGACTTTGTTTAAACTCACGCAGAGTTGCAGAGCACGTAGAGAATAAAAAGTAAATTATAGAATAAACTGCAAAAAAAGTCCGGAAATGATCCAACACGGTCTGTGACCGTGTTTGGGCAAAGCCGTTTATCTTTTGATTAACTTGAACTTACAACGAGAGATAGGGCGTGTTTTGGAACGAGATCCCCAAATCCGTACTTTCCGATAATTCGTGTTCTCACCAGAAGCGAACCCAGCGACAACCCGCTCGGCGAGACGCCTTCGCTAAGCGGTGGGGTAAAATTCCCCAGCTCGTGGGGATGTCCCAAAAGACCAGAGAG
>JBHHWX010000643.1:0-3343 GCA_046756745.1 bacterium
CCCGAGGACGGGGCTTAGAGCTTATTTCTGAGTTTTCGGTCAGACACTAATTAATGAATTTCAAACAAATTTTTTAATCGTGCCACATTTGACGTCAAACGAAAGTTTTGCCGGACGGTTTTCTTGCCATTGATACCGAGATACCGATAATCTTCCGGCTTCAGCAAAACTTCCTTTAAAGCCTCCGCTAAAGCCCATGGATTCTTAGGAGGCACCAAAAAGCCGTTGTCTAAAGGATCGATCACTTCAGAAATGCCCGAAACTCTGGTGGCCACCACCGGCAGCCCCGTTGCCATAGCTTCCACAAGTACGTTCGGTATGCCATCGCGGTCGCCGTTCTCGCTGATTTGACACGGAAGTGCAAACAGGGCGGCTTCATGATATTTATTGACTAATTGTTGCTGAGGTATGAATTTTAAAATCTCAACGTGTTTCTCGATTTGAAATTTACCGATATCTCTTCTCAGGCTGTCGTCTAAAGGGCCTTCGCCGATGATCTGACATCGAAACGGAATGCCCCAGTAATGAAGTAAATGACAAGCCGCAATTAAGCAATCAAAGCCCTTTTTCTCGACTAAGCGGCCCACGCTCAAAATGAGCGACGGCGCTCTTGTGTTTGGGGAGCTTTTGCAGCAGAATTGTTGCACAGCTCCATCACCGTTTCCGAAAATGCTTTCATCCAGCCCATGATAAATCGTGTGAATCGGAGTGCCGTTAACTGAGAGCCCTTGTAAGTAAGTCCGGTTATAATTTGTGCACGTGATCACGAATTTGGCTTCATGAATCTTAGCCCGCAAGGCTTCCTGATTTGAGAGATAGATATCTTTGGCATGGGCGGTGAAGCTGTACGAAATCCCCGTCAGTACATGCACAAAGCGCGCAACAGAAGCCGGGTCATTGGCAAAGTGAGCATGAAGATGTTCGATGCCAGCATCTAAAAGCATTTTGCCAATGTAACCGGCTACCAAAAATCGCTTCTTGGCTTTTCTGTCTTTCAAGCGTCAGCAAATATGCAAAGCCTTTTTGTACCTTTCCGGATGACTTTTGTAGAGGCGCACATTCGCTATCACAACCGGGATCATAGGTCTTAAATTTCGTAGAAGCAGCAGAAGGGTAATCCTGATGGGTTCGGGAACATAAACCACTTTCGATTTCACCTGTTGAACTTTTTCCTGGCGAAAAGACTCATTAGGGCGCTTGAGGGAGATCAAGAGCAGTGGCACGCCTTGCCGTTCCAATTCTAATATTTCGTTAAGGATAAACGTCTCTGCAAAGCGCGGAAACATTTTTAGCAAAAAGGCGATTTTCTTTTTGGATTTCATGAAACCAGCAGCTCCCGTATGGCGTTGACGTTTGTTTTTAATTCAAAAACCCGGAGGATCTTTTCACGACCCCTTTTCCCCATTTGACGCGAGAGCTCGCGACTGACAAAAATCTTCTTGATGGCCTCTGCAACTTCCCGGGGATTATTTTCTTCTACCAGCAAACCGCAGCTTCCGTGTTCCACAGCTTCGGGAATGGCGGAGACTCTGGTTGAGATGACGGGTATTTCCATAGCCATCGCTTCGAGGATCACATTCGGGATGCCATCGCGATCGCCGTTTTCGAGGACGCGGCTCGGCAGCACAAAAACATCGGCTTGTCGATAAAGCGGTAAAAGTTTATCATGAGGAAGGGCGCCGCGGAGCTTGACCGAGTCATTCAGGTTTAATGCGGTGATCTGGCGTTGCAGCGAATCATGTAAAGGCCCCTGCCCGACGATCTGACATTCAAAGTCAATCTCTTGTTCTCTTAAAAGAGAGCACGCTTGCAATAAAATAGGGAAGCCCTTCTTCTCTACCAATCGACCCACGGAGAGGATGAAAGGCTTCCCGTCTCGCTGTGGAGAGGAGGACTGAAACTTGAGCAAGTCTATGCCGTGATGCACACAATAAATAGGGGTGCCGTTATTCGAAAGTTGTTCAAAGTAAAGCTTGTTATTTTTTGTACAGGTGGCCACAAACTGAGCGTGATGTATTTTGCGCTGCAACCATTTTTGTGAATAACAATAGATATCTTTCGCGTGGGCTGTAAAACTATAGGGACAATGCAACAGTTGCGATACCCAGTAAGCCATGGTCGTGGGGTCATGTGCAAAATGAGCGTGCAGCCAGTTGACATTGTATTTTTGAATCTGGCTGCATAACCAAATCCAACGAAAGTAACTTTTCAGCAGAGAAAAATAACGTTCCTTTTTCCCGGAAAACAGGAACTCTGTTGTGACGAAAAAATATCTCGCCGGCGCTTTGAAAAATAAAAACAACGTTGCCCAAAACGTGTTGACCCAAAAGCGACTATCCAGTTTTTCAGGGACATACACCACCGGTAAACTGAACGCCCGATATTCCTCATGAGTCTGGAGATCCTGACCCCGCTTAAGCGAAAAAACCATCGGCCGTACCCCTTGTCGCTCTAATTCCAGCATCTCGTTTAAAATGAAGGTCTCCGAGAGACGCGGAAAGCCGCTGAGTAAATAGCCTAGTTTTTTGGGTTTTCTTTTTAATAAATAGTCCATCATCTTTACGCCTTTGGTAAAAAGCCTCTCACCGCATCCGTTATCCGTCGCAAGCCGTGCAGATCTATTTTTTTCTCGATCTCTCCCTGCAGTTCATCCTGCAAAGCGGTTCTTTCGACGGTATCCAAAAAGGTTTTGGATGACAGGTCTTTCGGAGCAATCATGTTTACTAAGCCCAGCTCAGCAAGTCGTTTTGTGCGAATGTACTGCTCCGAAACGGGAAAGACTCTTGGAATAATGACCGCTTTTTTTCGAAGGGCCAGAATTTCAGACGTGGAATTGTAACCGCCCATAGATACCACAACGTCTGCGGCCTTCAGATACTTTTCAATCTCATCGGAAAATTCCTTGAACTGCACGGGATGACCGTTGCTGCAAAAATGTTCAACCTCGCGCCGTTTCTCCTTAGGCATCTCAGGGCCGCTGATCAATAAGCTTTCAAGCTTTTGATTCTTATTGTCCCTTACGCTGTCAATATAAGTTTTCATAATAGGATACCCATCCCCTCCTCCGCCTACCATGACCAGCGAAAATAAACCGCCGTTAAGTCCTAATTCAGCTCTGACTTCGAGACGATCACAATTCGATGGAGTCTTAGCAAGGTACCCGGTGAAAACGGCTTTTTTCGCAACGTAAGCCGGCATTTGATATTCCTTAACGGTGTCAAAAATGGTGCGGTCGCCATAAATCCAGATCTGGTCGTAAAAATCTCGTATGGTCTCGAAGTAGCCGTTGCTTTTCCAAATCGGAGTCGTTGTGGCAGGATCGTCTAAAATTTCCCGCAATCCT
>JBHHWX010000644.1:0-3335 GCA_046756745.1 bacterium
ACAAGATTAGATTGACAAGATAAAATAGTCCCCATGGGTTCTTCATCTGTGGGAAACGATTTCCAACGGATAAAAAAACCCAACGGATGAACATCGCAACTAATTTCGCCTTTGGTATTGGAATGCAGCGCTTTAGCGTTGCGTATTTCATTGAAACAGAGCAAAACTAAAGTTTTGCACTCCGATAAAAACTTTCAAAGAATGAAAAAAGAAATGTCACCGTTAAATTTAGCGTTTCTGGGATGTGGTTTTGCCAGCAAGCTGCACAGCCGCACGTTGTCCGGGTTCAAAAACGTCCGGCGATTTTATGCCAGTCGAGATGGAAAAAAGGCGGAGTCCTATCATCGTAAATACCACGGGCATGGAACTTTCGCGGCCTATGAAGCGGCGATCCAGTCCCCAAAAATCGACGTCGTGTTTGTGGCAACGCCGCCGCAGCAGCATTTGGAGTGGACTCTGATGGCTTTGCAGGCGAACAAACACGTTATGGTTGAAAAACCGCCTTTTCTCAAAGCATCGGACTTTGACGCCATCCGGAAAGCGGAAGCAGAATCTCAAGGCCGGGTCTTCGTTGCTGAAAACTATTATTACAAACCGTTGGCACAGAAACTGCGTGAAATCATCCAATCGGGCGTCATCGGCGAGCTGTTGTTTATCCACGTCAATGCGTTAAAACGGCAGGTTGTACACGATTGGCGCGGCGACGAGAAATTATCCGGCGGGGGCGCCCTTTTTGAAGGCGGTATCCATTGGATTAATTTCATCGCGAACCTGGGTTTACAGCTCAAATCCGTTCATGGTTTACGACCGGGTTCCCATGAAGGCATGGAACAAAGCATCCTGGTGTCGTTGCTATACGAACAAGGCCCTGTCGGAACTTTGTCCTACTCATGGGAAACGCCTTCTTTATTCAAGGGCTTGCGCATTTCTAAAATCTATGGGCGAGAAGGCAGCGTCACATTTGAATCGAATGGAATTTTTATTCTTGTCCGCGGAAAGAAAAAGCGGCTTATTTTTCCCGGTTTAAAAGACATTGCCGGATACAAAGGGATGTTCGAGGATTTTTTTGAAAGCATCCGCAGCGGAAAGGATCCCCAGTTTAACTTAAATTTGGCAGAGCAGGATCTCAAACTCATCGAACAGATATATGAATCAATTCGTACCGCAATCATCTAGCGAAGCTTCGCCGCAAACCGTCGAGTAATGTCATTTGCTGGAAAACGTGCTCTGTTTGTAACAAATGTGTATTCTCAAAAATTTAACGGAGGAAAATCAACTCATGGAGATTTTCATCGCACTTATCATCGGTCTGATAGCAGGCTTGCACACATCCACCTGGGGGATGTACAAGGACGCCCCGTATGAAGGTTTTACCTGGCGAAAATATTTTCGCAGTACTGCGATCGGCGGCATGGTCGCGGTCGCTGTTTATTTAAACACGCGAATGGACGTTACCTTAGCAGGCAATATGGTGGTGCTTTACGGCTTCACCTACATAATCGAGCGCGCCCTGGTGGAATTCTATAAAACATTTTTGCGCGTTGAAGATCAATCAAAATATTTTATCCCCATGCAATTCAGCGTTTTTGGAAACGTCGTCGAAAGCCGGGGAATTCAGCTTACTATCGGTTTCCTTTACATGGTTGGGGTGCTCTCTGTCTCTTACAGTATTTATGCGCTGCAGCACAATGGGTTCCAGCCCTCAGGCCTGGTTGTTGTCCTCACGGTCGGCAGTATCGGAGGATGGATCTCCGCATTTGGCGGAGCGTGGAAAGACGCTCCCAAAGAGGGCTTCGAGATTCTCAAGTTTTTTCGCAGCCCGTTGATCGCTCTGCTTTACGCCTTTTTGCTCGCCAATTTTACCGACAGCTACCTCATCATTTCAATGGGCGCTCTGGGCTACACCATCAGTACGATTGAGACCTATAAGACCTTTTTCTTCCCGAGCAAACCGCGCGGAAAATTCGCCGGCAAAGAGATACAGTTTCCGGAAATGCTCGAGAAGCGCAAGTTCTTTGTGCCGGTTTATGTGGCGATTTGGACAGCGGTGATTATCACGATCATCGTGGCGTTTACACAGCCGCATTCCGGTTTGATTTAGCTGAATAGTGGCAGAGGTTCGTAAAAAGCAACGAACCTGATTTTATATGAGAAACTTAAACATCTACACCCTGTCATGCCCGAATGTTTTAATCGGGCATCCAGTTTTGAATTAAATCATGGATTCCCGATAAAAGATTTCGGGAATGACAACTTTTAAATTTCAAGTTTCTTGAAAGTTCCTGGCGCGGCGAAGTTGTAAAATAAAAAAGCAGTTTAGCATTCAGTAAAAGATTAAAGGCAAAATAGGCAAAATGATTTTTTGGCAAAATAATAAATCTGAGAAAAAATCTGTAATTTTAAACTGTGTTTTTATCAGTGTTTAATCCGTGTCAATCAGTGGCTTGAAAAATATTTTGCACAAAATTGCAAAAGTTCACCGCTAATACTATCATTCATAGCCACTTTGTGACTTAGTGCTTTTGTGGCTACAATTCAACAGGGAGAACGACTACGCCAAATTCATTTGTCATGTTCGGGCCGCAGCATTTATGGGCGATGGCGGTCATCTTCGCGATCACCATGCTCCTGCCTCTCGCAGTCAAACGGATGCAATCCGAACGCACAACCCGTGCCATCGCGCTATCCTTGGCCTGGCTTCTTCTTCTCGCAAAAGTCGTAGAACCGATTTATCGCATTAGCATGGGGGAGGTTTGGAAGGACGTTCTTCCTTTGCATCTTTGTGATATCGGCGCTGTCCTAGCAGGGATCATGCTTATCAATCGCAACTACTTTTTGTACGAGCTCACTTATTTTTGGGGATTGGGTGGCACGTTGCAGGCTATTTTAACCCCGACTTTGCAGAACGGCTTCCCCCATCTCGATTTCTGGTATTATTTCGTCAACCACGCCCTCATCATCATCGCAGCGATTTACGCGACCGTCTTGTTCCGGTTTCGCCCGACTTTAAAATCGACCTGGCGGGCTTTTAAAACCACTTTGGTTGTCGCTCTGCTCATCGCCCCGATTAATTGGCTTCTGAATACCAACTATCTTTACCTCTGTGCGAAACCCCACAGCGCTTCTCTTTTGGACTACCTCGGGGGTTGGCCGTGGTATATTCTAAGTCTCCTGCCGGTTTGCTTGTTTACCTTCTTTGTTTACTATAGTCCGTTCTGGCTTGTGGAACGGGTCAGAAACCGCATGCAAAAAAATCATTAGTGTCTGTACGAAAACTGTCAAAATAGCCGTAGCTGTCATTGCGAGTCCCGCGTTTTTTTGCGGGACGAAGCAAT
>JBHHWX010000645.1:0-3332 GCA_046756745.1 bacterium
ACAAATGACGCCGGACAAAGACTGGCGTCCGGCGTGTACCTGGTCCGGATTGAGGCGGGAGATCCTTCGACGGGCTCAGGACAGTGGTTTGTGCAAACGCGCAAGGTTGTTTTGTTGAAATAACTGAGAAGATGACCTTTTGAAAAAGGTTGTCTTCTGAAAAAGGAGGTGAAAAAGTATGTCTAAGTATGACATAAGGGATAATCGGACGACATGCATTCAAAGGTTGGTTTTATTTTTAGCAACCTTTATTGTGCTATTATTAACTGAAAATCTCCCGGCTCAAGACGCCTTCGAAAACAACGCCATCCTATTGAAATTATCCTCAACCGCCGCAGCGAGTCTGGACCTTCAACTCGTTGAAGGCGTTGTCGAAACCAATCTTGCCTCTCTGGATGCTCTAAACAGACAGCATAAGGCCATACGGATGCAGCGTATCTTTCGTCCGGCCGGGAAATATGAAGCCGCGCACATCTCAAAAGAGCTGCATCAATACTACAAACTTCGGTTTGGTGAAGAGGTAGATATTTTGGCAGTGGTGCAGCTCTATGCTCAGGATGAGAATGTGGAAATCGCTCAACCCAATTGGCTCTATAGAATTTTAAATGAATTTCCTCGTCAAACGACTCCCTTATCCTGTCAGCCCGACGACCCGGTTTTCCTGGAGCAATGGAATCTCAACAACACCGGTCAAACCGGCGGGTCGCCCGATTCCGACATCGATGCGCCGGAAGCCTGGTGTCTCGAGACCGGCAAGCCTGATGTTGTGGTCAGTATCTTAGACACTGGCCTGGATTTAGATCACCCGGAGCTGCAGGAGAATATGTGGACCAATCCCGGCGAGATACCGGCAAACGGCATCGATGATGACAACAACGGCTATATCGATGACGTAAACGGCTGGGATTTTTCAGACAACGACAACGATCCGGATGATGATAATGACCACGGAACCCATGGCGCCGGCATCATCGCAGTTCGAAGCAACAATGATGAGATGATTGCCGGCATCGCCGGCGGTTGGGGCGCCGATGCCGGAGTCAGCCTTATGGCGTGCAAAATATTTCCCAACGCATTGGTCGCGGTCATCATCGAAGCTTTTGTTTACGCCGCTGATAATGGGGCAAGAGTATCCAACAACGCCTGGGGTACCCTTTGTCCTGCTTCTGAGATTATTGAAAACGCCATTGACTATTTTATCGCGACCAGCGATGGGGTGGTCTTATTCGCTGCCGGCGCGGAAAATTCGAGCGACCCGTGCCATGGTTACCCGGCCTCCTATCCCCCCGTGGTAGCCGTAGCCGCGACCGACCATAAAGATGAAAAGGCTCCCTTCTCAAATTATGGCGACTGGGTGGATGTTTCTGCGCCGGGTGTGAATATTTGGAGTACCGTCATTGACGGTTATCAAACCTGGAATGGCACCTCACCAGCTTGCGCCCATGCCTCGGGCGTAGCAGCCTTGTTGTTTTCAGCCAATCCTAACTGGACCGGGGCGCAGGTACGGGTGCAGTTGCTAGCCGGTACGGACAACATCGATGCTATGAATCCCGGTTTTGAGGGACTGCTGGGAACCGGGCGGGTGAATGCCTATAAGGCGTTAAGTGATGGACCTTTGCCGAACCCACCGGCCAATTTGCAGGGCACTGTCGCCGGTAACGACGTCGACTTGACGTGGGTCGACCCGACGCAAAACACGGATGGCAGTCCCATCAACTTGGATCATATCACCGTTTACCGGGACGGGACTGAAATTACGCAGGTTTCCGGAGGCGTAGAATCTTATGCTGACTTAGGGGTTTCAGATGGTCAACATAGCTATTTTGTGACGGCGACGAACGTAGAGGGCTTTGAAAGCAGTCCTAGTAATATTGAGAATGTGTTAGTTGGGACGTTTGACGTTTTGATTTGGGTTCCGCAAGGCGTATCCTCTGCAGACGAGATGGTGGAGCGTGCCGCGCAGGTGAAAGGGCAGACTCTGACTGTCGAGGAAGCGCAAGCGATTCTGGATGCAAAAGTTCAGAGCCATTCCGAAATCGAGGCGGCGTTGACAGCGATCGGCATTGCATCTTTGACTACGCAAGACATTAACGCTTTTGATCTGTCGGATTTCATGCATGTATTTGTGGTTTTAGGACAGTTTCCCGCTAATTTTGTCATTCAGGCAGGAAGCGCTGAGGCAGCGGCTATCGAAGGCTACATTGCTGACGGAGGAAAAGTATACATGGAAGGCGGCGATGTCTGGTTCTATGATCCGCAAAATGCTGGTGGACACGATTTTGGTCCAACCTTTGGAATTGCTGTGGTCGATGATGGCGCGGCCGGCGGTGAGTTTAATAGAATCTTAGGGGAGAGCATTCTGATTGAAGGGTTGGATTTTGACTACAACGTAGGTACCGACAATTTCCCCGACCATATTGAACCGACCGGAACGGGATTTTTGTTTCACTCCAATGAGGCCCCGGCATTCGATTGCGGTGTGGCGAATCCCTGCTGTTTAGGTCCTGGATTTACCATCGGGACTTCCTTTGAGTTTGGCCAATTGGTTGATGGCGCACCGCTAGCAACCAAGGTGGCGTTGATGGATAGTTATATAAGTTTTTTTTGTTGTGTGACCGATCCAGCACCACACATTTCTGTAGAACCGCCATCTTGGGACTACGGAGAAACACTTATCGGCGCCGGTTTAGATAAAGTGTTTCTCGTGAAAAATCATGAGCTTGCATTTCTGCCATTGGAAGTGGATGGCACCGAAATAGTGGGGCCAGACGCGTCTGAGTTTAGTATTGTGAGTGGGGGAGCGCCGTTTACAGTAGAATCAGGAGAAAGTCATGAAGTCATCGTTCGTTTTCAGCCCACATCGATAGGCTCAAAAAGTGCAACGTTTCGGATTACAAGCAACGCTGCCAACGGGAATCCGTTTGATGTACCACTCAGTGGGAACGCAATGCCGTCCCCAGAATGGTTGGTACCGATAACGGTTTGTCCTGTCGAAGGCGTGTCAACTGATTTATCAGAGCTTCCGTGTTGTGACCTCGCGATCGGTGGTCATCAGGATGGTACGGATGGCTTTGATTTGGGACTGGACATTCCGGCTCCTCCTCCGGGGTTTACCTATTATTGTGCCTTAGCAATAAATGGATTGCCGTCTTTTCTGAGCACGGACATTCGCGGTTGGATATCTCCGTTTGACGTCGAAAAGGTGTGGACATTGATAGTGATCAATGCCGACGGCATTACCAGCGAAGTCTCTTGGGACAACTCGCAATTGCCGCCCGAGGGCAGTTTCTTTCTTGAAGAAAATAGTCACGGACTCAACGTCGATATGCGCG
>JBHHWX010000646.1:0-3316 GCA_046756745.1 bacterium
GACATGCCTTTAAGAAATATAGAGTTGGTTTTAAAGGTTCATTCTTAATCCTCACAACTCTATTTTTTTCTACTTCGATCATTTTGTGGTATCAAAGCCGCCCCTCTTATACCCCAACTCGTGTCGCCATCTTTCCTTTCATCAATGATTCCTATAAATCACAGAAAGTTACATGGGATGGATTAGCCATCGCAGAAATGGTGCAGAGTCTTTTGGCTGCCGAGCAAGATAAGGTTTTGGCTTATCCTGTAGATTGGATTCTTGCTGCGGCAAATTTAGATTCACTACGCTTCTCTGATTATAGGACGTCTTTTTCAAGAAAGATCAAAGCGGATTTCGCCTTATGGGGGACATTTGAACAAATTGACAAGACTTATATTATCAAGGTTACTTTCTATGATTTTGCCTCAGGTAATTTTAAACAAAAGAGCGAGACAGTTCAGGATGTTTACCACCTCATCGAATTTGCAGGAAGAGTGAGCGAGAGAATTTTGGCTGATTTATGTCGGGAAGAACACACCTTTGTTAATACAGTAGAATTTTGTTGTGACGAGCAGGTCGAGCTTCATTTTAAGGCGAAAGTCGCACAGCTTTACAATGAAAAAGAAGAAGCATTTCGCCTTGCGGAGGCTGCGGTCGCTGTGGACAGCAGCGCAACAGTTTGTTTAAATTTTCTCGCTGAATTAATCCTTCAACAGGCTGAGGGAATCGACAAGAGGGGAGGAGACGCCTTTCCACATTTCAAGAAAGCAAAGGAGCTGCTGCTCAGGGTGAATGCCGAAAATCCTCAAAATTATACAAGTCTCCGTTTCCTGGGACAATTGTACTTGGCCAACGAAAAGTGGAATGAAGCCCAAAGCTCTCTGCTGGAAAGCCATACGCTCAATCCGCATCAAGCGGAATTGCTTTATAGCGTTACCCGGCTGAATGCGAAACGCTATTCGATTTTCGGATTTGAGAGTGAGGAGGACCTTCTGCAACAAGCCATTTATATGAATCCGGCTTTTTTTGCGGCCTACCTGTCGCTTGCCGATTATTATCATTTGAAAAATCGAAATGACCGTGCACTTAAAGCCGTTCGAGACGTTCTTAATATTAATCCCAGCAACGTTGACGGTTTGATGGCTTTGGCAAAAATATACTTAGCTAAAAAGGATTGGGTCAACTGTTTGGAAACCTATGAAAAGGTTATGGAATTAGATTCTGAAAATGCAGATGTTTTTTACAACATAGGTATTGTGTATTATTATGATAATGACTTCACAAATGCCATAAAATATTTTGAACACGCGGTTGCACTGAAGGATCACCTTGATTCAAGACTGTATCTTGCTTACATTTATGAAAAACTGGGAGATACCACAAAGGCAATTTCCTATTTACGAGAAAGAATACAAAAAAGACAAAGCGAAGACGACCGGTTTGCTGAAGAGGCCCGTAAACACCTTTTCCAAATTATGACAGAGCGAGGCGTCATCGATTCTTTGTCCAATTCCCACTAAAACATAGAGACAGTACGGTGAAATTAAATTGTCGAGGCCAGGTCTTGGATTTGGATCGGCGCACTTTTATCATGGGGGTTATCAACTGCACACCGGACTCTTTCTATGCGGGTAGCCGGTGTCCGGGGCCGGACTCTGCAATCGAGCTCGGAGTTAAAATGGTCGCAGAAGGCGCAGATTTGCTTGATATCGGCGGGGAGTCGAGTCGACCGGGTGCAGAACCTGTAAGCGAACGAGAGGAGTTAAGAAGGGTCATCCCGGTTATCGAGGGGTTAATGAAAGCCGTCGATGTGCCTCTATCAATCGATACATACAAAGCAGGCGTCGCTGAGGCTGCGTTAGAATTAGGCGCCCATATCATTAATGACATCACAGCTTTGCGAGGGGACGACCGTATGGCTGCAATCGTAGCCCAATTCGATGCTCCGGTCGTTTTAATGCACATGAAAGGAGCTCCCCAAAATATGCAAGTCAATCCCTCTTACGACGACGTGCTCTCGGAAGTCACTTTATTTCTACAGCAAAGAATAGATTACGCTGTGGAAAACGGGATTCCGTTTCAAAACATCGTCATCGACCCGGGCATTGGTTTCGGCAAACGCATAAAGGATAATTACCACTTACTCCAATATTTAGATAAATTTGCCAACATCAACCGGCCGATTTTAGTCGGACCCTCTAGGAAATCGTTTATCGGGAAGACCTTGGGGCTGTGTCCGGAAGAGTCGTTAACAGGAACGATAGCGGCGGCGGCAGCAGCTATTTTGAATGGCGCTCATATTTTGCGCATGCACGATGTGAAAGAGGGGAAGAACACAGCGCATATCACCGATCTTATTAAAGGAAAAAAGCAGCTTAAATAAGATGGATAACACATTTACGCTTTTTCAGGTCGGTTTTATCAAAGTCAATATTTTTGATATTCTCGATATTTTTGTGATTTCATTCATTCTGTATAAGCTTTACTACTTCATGCGTGGTTCTCGCGCAGCCCAGATGATGGTGGGACTGGTTCTTATCTTAATCAGCTCATTGTTGGCGCGGGTGTTCAATATGAGCGGCATGTCGTGGATTTTTAACAACCTGCTGAAACCGGTATGGCTGATTGCTTTTGTGATTGTTTTTCAACCGGAGCTGCGCCGTATGTTGATTTTCCTGGGCCAAAGCAGATTGATTCGATACTTCGTCAAAGTTTCCAGTTGGAAAACCCTTGAAGAGGTTCTCAGGGCAGCCTTGGAATTGTCAAAGAGACGTTCCGGTGGATTGATCGTGCTCATACGCGATATGGGGATAAAAGCTATCACCGAGACCGGAATGCCGATCCAGGCCGAGGTGTCGTCACAGCTCATCGCTTCACTTTTTAACAAGCATTCGCCCTTGCACGATGGCGCCATTATTATACAAAATGATGTCATCGAGGCGGCTAAGTGTATTTTGCCCCTGAGCCATGAAAAAACCATTGCCCCTCATCTGGGGACCCGGCATCGCGCGGCGCTCGGATTGGCTGAGGAATCCGATGCCGTGATCATCGTGATTTCCGAAGAGACCGGAAAGATAGCTCTGGCTCAGGATGGACGTCTGCATGTCGACTTGGACGCGGGCTCACTGCGGAATCAATTGATGGATGCCTTTAAATTTTTTCAAAGTGGAAAAAGGAAATAGGGAACTAACATGACCGTTCGTCTTCTTCTCTTTTTCTTGTTGTGCTGTTTCATTCCTGTGCAGGCTCACGACATCAATACCAGCTATTTGAGTATCGAGGTATCCGGAGACGAGCTGATCTGCTCGCTGCGTCTCGATCAAACCGACCTCAC
>JBHHWX010000647.1:0-3314 GCA_046756745.1 bacterium
AACCAAAGACTGCCGGAATAAGGGCGGCAATCAGGGGCGGGGCAAGGGTTTTTATAAGGAATTGTGTTTTCATTAATTGCATACCCACGCACCGTTTAATCTCTTAGCCAACGCTCCGGTTCCGGCTCCTGCACAGGGATTCGCAACCGTGCAATCAGAGCAATAAAAAAAGGTTCCGTTGGCTGGAGTTCCAAGGCTTGCAAATGTTGTAGCTGAAAGAGATAGCCCGCCGGTTGCCGGAGGTGCCGCGTTGATGCCGAGACCGGCGTTGATACGTTGATTGGCGGTGAAGGTGTTCGTAGCCGCCTCGTAAGCATCAGATGTGTTTAGTCTTTGCGAGCCAAATACAACTGACCCTAAACCGCTCGATAGCGATGCCGTTGTTCCCGCTGAAATAACAGGCCCATTTACCGTAACGGTAAATCCAGAGCCGACATCTAGCTGGCCGGTGCCGGTGAATTCGAGGGTGACATTGGACGGGACAGTGACGTTGCTGGTGATGGAGGCGGTGACGGTGGGGATGATTAGTGTCGCTACCTTACTACCAAGCTCTGTTATCGCAGCAGCAAAGTTGAAGGCTGATCCAATAATAAGATTAGTGGCCTCTTCAATACGATTAACCCCAAGTTTTATATTTGTGTTTGTGTCTATGGATATCTCGATTGCCCTGTTTAAGACGGTCGGCGCGACCTTCGCATCTTTCGCAATAGTGTTTCCCGTGATCACGCCGGTAGCATAGTCACTCGGAATTCTAATCCCGGCAGCACCACCTCCATTTGTCCACGGATCAATTATCGCATTGCCTGTAATTGTGAAGTCATAATTGTCATTATCCACAACTATGCCACTCAAACTACCTTCTATTATCGTGTTCCCTACAACGGAAAGTCCTTGTGTATTCTTTATGTGAACTCCACCGCTTAGACCGCTTGTTTCATCTCCGAACCCATAAACAAGGTTGCCACTAATTACTCCTGTGCCTTTTTCAGTTGGAGAACCAAGAGTTCCGGCAGCACCAGTGAATAGAATGCCCTCATCCCTTGTGCCATTGGTAACTCCACTATTTAGCGTGTTGCCTGAAACAACCACATTAAGAGGTGCAAATGTAGCATTATTAGATCCATTATCTGAAGAACCTACTGCGATTCCTCTCAATACGTTTTTAGCAGTATTTCCCAGGAAAGTCAGGCTTTCACCCCCGTGCGTATCGTAAGCGTGCCATGTCGGCACGTCTACCACTTCGTTTCCGTTAATAGACACATCGGAGGATCTCGGATGCGTAATAAGGCTGTCATCCTCAACTCTTGTAAGTGTTATTCCGTAGGCATTTGGAAGACCGACAATATTCTTAATTTTATTTCCACTTACCTCGCCCCGTCTTACAGATTCAAAAAGCTGACCCGCTAGAAATATATCTTGGATAATGTTATCGCTTACATCAAAATCCTCGACAAAGCGCATGAAGATACCGTATTCACCCCATGTCGTAATCTTGCAATTTTTTATAGTTATGTTCGATACGAAAGCCGATGAAGATGCGCCAGCTACGTCAATAGCCCTTTCCGAAGATCGGTTCAATGCAAATTGTGGCCCTGTGAGATGAAGAAAACTAAAATGAACATCGCTTGCAGTCACAACAAAAAGTTTCGTATTGATCGTCAATTGGTTTATCTCAGGTAAATCACCCGTTATCGTGAGAGCCTTACTTACAGTAATCGTTGTCGTCGCAACATAGGCCGAAGCGAGTTTCGGGATATAAACTCTTCCATTCGCAGGGGCCGCATTGATCGCCGCTTGAATAGCTGGCCCATCCGTTCCCCACCAATTAGGGAATACCTCTTTTACTGATCCAATCCCGAAGCTAACACAAGTCTCACTCCCCACACACTGAACCACCTGCTTCAATGGAGCGATCCAGGGACCGTTCACCGTCACAACAACCCCCGTCGCCGGATCAAGCCTGCCCTTCCCCGTGAACTCCAGCGTGAGCGGCTTGCAGACGGTGGTATTCGCGGCTACGGCGGTGACTTCCGAAATCTGAAGGGTCTTTTCGGGGCTGGTATCTCCGGTTGGGCACAAGGTGGAAACTGCTGTTTCGAAATCGGGGAAACCGCGCTGATCTTCAACACCAGTTAAGCCGCCGATTCCAACAACGACTGTCCGGGGATGTCCCGAAGTCGCAAAGAGAAGAACCGCCAGCACTGAAAATACTAGATTTTTTAATTTCACTTTTATCCTTTCTGTTTATTTACCATTTGCTCACACTGAGCCACCTTATTCTGAAGCCTTAAAATATGAAGCACCGTATTACTCACAAACAGCCAGCCGAACCAGCAGATTGCCATCACAGCCGCCACTTGAATCAATCTTTCCGTTGTCTTGCTCATGGCACCCCCAGGATGGTCTTAATCTGATCCCTGTCAGCCTGTGTCGCGCCTTTCCATGCCTTTCTCAACGACTGATGGCTCTTTGCGCGATCACTTCGGACGTAGCTCTTAAAAGCGTTTGTCATAATCCCCTTTACCATTTGATCCAATGTCAGGGCGGGCTTCGGCGGATTTTCTGCCGCCCGCTTCGTGTTTAATTCTACGAGCATCTTGTTTAGAACAACATCCTGTTCAGCCGTAGATGTGACGGTAAATGACCCGGCCCATACAGGAAGAGCCATGCTTAAACTTAAAATCAAGGACATTAAAATTTTCATCTTTCCTCCTTTACGGACAAGTCACTGTCGCCCATGTGACGACACCGTTTAAAACAGTTGCCTGCGAACATCCCGCGCCATCGGTATCCTCTAAAATAAAGCGTCCTCCATCCGAGGCGGTTGTTGATTCGATATATAGAGTTGGGGTGGATGCTCCTGTGAGCTGGACAAGGGTAGCGGGTGCGGTTTCTCCAATGCCGAGACTTGCCCCCATAAAAGCAAACGGCCTTATGGTCCCCGTTCCTGTAGCTTCGGACTCGAAGGTGTAAACATTGGCGTTGTTTATTCCACCTATAGAGAGAAACTCATCATCCGCGCCGGAGTCGGTGTTGTAGAGGCGGAATTCCTGAGCGTTGGTGCCGTTGCGTTGGGCGAGGGTGTTGGCGGCGTCTCTCATTACAAACAAATCTGAGGCGCCACCGACTGTGCCCCAATGAAATCCACTTCCAAAACTAACCTGAATACCTACGCTACCTAAACCTACAGAACCAGAACCATTCCTAACATATACCCCAATTCCGTTGCCCGCATGTCTAAAACCTGAATCAGAATCACTACTAAACGCAATACTCGGCGCAGCAGCCGTGCCGTCGGGGAAGAGGATTGGGGT
>JBHHWX010000648.1:0-3307 GCA_046756745.1 bacterium
TCCAGATTATGCTCAATCACCACTATAGAGTTACCCTTATCAACCAAACGATTTAAAACATCGAGCAGTTTATTAATATCATCAAAATGCAGGCCCGTGGTCGGTTCGTCTAAAATATACAAAGTTTGAGCGGTGCTGATTTTCGAGAGCTCGGTGGAGAGTTTGACACGTTGTGCTTCCCCGCCGGAAAGGGTGGTTGCTTGCTGCCCGAGATGAATGTAACCCAGCCCCACATCATGCAGTGTTTGTAGTTTTCTCTTGATACGCGGGATGTGTTCGAAAAACTGCAACGCTTCGCTGACGGTCATGTCGAGCACGTTGGCGATGGATTTTCCTTTGTAATGGATTTCCAAGGTCTCGCGGTTGTAACGTTTCCCTTTGCAGATCTCGCAGTGCACATAAACGTCCGGCAGAAAGTGCATTTCAATTTTTATGAGTCCGTCGCCCTGGCAGGCCTCGCAGCGGCCCCCCTTAACATTAAAGCTGAATCGTCCCGGCTTGTAGCCGCGGATTTTCGCCTCCGGAAGCTGCGCGAACAAATCGCGTATGTAGTTGAACAGGCCGGTGTAGGTGGACGGATTGGAGCGCGGCGTCCGGCCTATTGGCGACTGGTCGATTTCGATGACTTTATCGATGAACTGCAACCCCTCGATGCTTTGGTAGGTTAAAGGCGCTTTTTTGAGTCGATACAATTTTTTAGCAACGATGGGGTAAAGCGTTTCGTTGATCAGAGTGCTTTTCCCGGACCCGGAAACTCCCGTCACGCAGGTAAACACTCCCAAAGGACATTTGACATCGATTTTTTTTAAGTTGTTGCCGGCGGCGCCTTTCAGGGTCAGAAAATGTTGATTTCCAGTTCTGCGTTTTTGCGGAACCGGGATACTTTTCTCCCCGGAAATATATTGACCGGTCAGCGATTTTTTGTTTTTTGTTATCTCTTGCGGGGTTCCTTGCGCCACAACGCTGCCGCCGTGAATTCCGGCCCCGGGTCCTAAGTCGATAACGTAGTCCGCCTTTTCAATGGTCTCTTTATCGTGCTCGACGACAATGACCGTATTTCCCAAGTCGCGCAAACGCATCAACGTATCGAGAAGACGCCGGTTATCGCGCTGATGCAAGCCGATAGAGGGCTCGTCGAGAATATACAGCACGCCGACCAATTGTGAGCCCACCTGGGTTGCCAGCCGAATGCGCTGGGCCTCGCCCCCGGACAGGGTGCCGGCGCCGCGCTCGAGCGTGAGGTAGTCAAGTCCGACGTTGACGAGAAATCCAAGCCGCTCGCGGATCTCTTTGAGGATCTGTTGGGCAATCGCTTCTTGACGCTCGGTCAATGTGAGATGCTGAAAAAAACGAAAGACTTTTTTGATCGAGAGCTGCGTAACTTGCTGAATGTTCTTGTCTTCAACGACCACCGCCAGCGCCTCTTTTCGTAAACGCGCTCCTCCGCACTCCGGGCACGGTTTGACGTTCATGAATTCTTCTATCGAGCTGCGGACATAGTTGGAATCCGTTTGTTTGTATCGCCGCTGCAGGTTGTTGATGACGCCTTCATATTTTGAGTTGTATTCCGCGTGTACGTTTTTGCTCTCCCGTGTGTAGATCATGCGGATTTCCTGGCTATTGGAGCCGTACAGGATAATATTCTGATGTTCCGGGGCCAGCTCTTGCCACGGGGTATCCAGGTGAAACCCGTAATGTTTGGCCACAGCCTGCAACTGGCTAAAGTACCATCCTTCGTGACTTTCTCCCCAGGGAGCGATGGCGCCGGCGAGCAAAGAAAGTTTCTTGTCCGGAACCACAAACTCCGGCTCAACCTCCATGGTGGTGCCCAAACCATTACATTTCGGACACGCCCCATATGGGCTGTTGAAAGAAAACATCCTCGGGGTCAGTTCTTCATAGGAGATACTGCAATCCACGCAGGCAAAATGTTCACTGAAAAAGAGCTCGCAGCTCTCTCCGTTTTGGGCCCCATTCAAGACATCGATCAAAACTAACCCGGAAGAGATGCCGAGAGCGGTCTCCAATGAGTCGGCCAAGCGATTGTTTATTTTGGGATCCACGACTAAGCGGTCGACGATGATTTCGATATCGTGCTTTTTATTCTTTTCCAAACTGATTTCATTACATAAGTCGTAAAGAGTGCCGTCGACCCGGACACGCACAAAACCATCGCGCCGGGCCTCTTCGAAAACCTCGCGATATTCGCCCTTGCGGCCGCGAATGATGGGCGCCATGACCTGTATTTTCGTCTGCTGCGGCAGCGACAAAATGCTGTCTACGATTTGCTGCACGGTTTGCCGCTGAATCGGTTTGCCGCAGTTGTAACAAGTCGGTGTGCCGATACGTGCGTACAGCAGGCGTAAATAATCGTAAATTTCCGTCACCGTCCCGACTGTGGAGCGGGGGTTATGGCTGGCTTTCCGCTGTTCGATGGAAATGGCCGGCGACAGCCCTTCGATGTAATCGATATCGGGCTTTTCCATCAGGCCGAGAAATTGACGGGCATACGCCGAGAGCGATTCAACGTAGCGCCGCTGTCCCTCGGCATAAATCGTATCAAATGCCAGAGACGATTTTCCCGAACCGGAAATTCCCGTAATGACCACCAATTTGTCACGCGGAATTTCCAGATCGATGTTTTTTAAATTGTGCTCGCGGGCGCCTTTTATGATGATTTTGTCGGACATGATTTACTTAAAGATTTTTTTGACATTTAGATTGCCTTCATATTTTTTTAACAAATCATTTTCGTCTTGTTTGTCTTCCAACCAAGCGGCGACATTATCGATCAATCACTCGATAGCATGTTATTCATAAAGTTTCATAATTCAAATGTGTACAACTATACATAAGAAATATTTTTTATAAATGGAAGAATAATTTCCAACGGATAGAAAAACCCAACTGATGAAAAGCTTTTTCACGTTCTTCAAACTATTTTCTTCGCGAAAGCGTCCTCGCCGAGCGGGTTCTCTCCTAAACTTGTGCTCGAAAGTTTTCTCCCATCCGGCATTTGCTGGATAAATGCCGCTGAAATGAATTATTTCAATTTCACTTTCAATTTTGTGGCAGTTCTGATTCTGTGGACGGGCTTTTTCTTGTCAGTTTGCCCCGTAGATAGTTGTAACTTTTCTTAATACCCCACTGCCGCGCGGTTCGGACTGCGCGCATCCGCAGCTCCCATTTTAAATCCGGTCTCCGGATCGATCAGGATGCCCATAGCGCGACCCTGCGTCTCACGCCAGCGAATCTTATGCCCCATCTGTTGCAATTTTTCAGCCGAGTCTTGGGTTGTGCCCCATTG
>JBHHWX010000649.1:0-3304 GCA_046756745.1 bacterium
TCGGCCTTTTCACCCGGCTTGACGCGGGTGGCGCATAACCCGTTCATGTTCTCTAACTTTGCCTTCTTTGGCTGCTTTGCGGCTCCGTTCGATAGCTGCTACAATTTCGGCATTATGGGCCTTCTCGGCTAATGACACAAGCTCATCGTAGGTATGAGGGTCCAGGAGTACTGCAGCAGCATTTCCGTTTTGTGTGAGTATAATCGGGAAGCCATTTTCTTTGACCTTTCTAATGATTTCTGCCGTTTGTCGCCGAAATGTTGTCAAAGGAACGATACTTTCTTTTGTTGTTGGTTTCATTATTCGTCCCCTATTTTGATGCTGAATAATGTACTATATTTGACATTCAATTGCACACTAAAATTTTAAGCCAACTCATCGAATTGGGAGGCAAACGGTAGAAACGCACCCGCGTGGCTGCACTGGAGAGTGATCTTGCAGCGTGGGTTTACGAAATCAAACCTCTAAATGTTCTCACAGAAGTCACACATGTGTTTGTGGGCGTACGTACATTACTGATGTCGAGGACGCGTTTCACTACCGAGAGCCGCGGCAAGATATGCCGTTACTAAAGCGTTCATGCTGACGCCTTCTTGTTTCGCGCGAGCTGCCAGCCGTGCGTGTAGGCTTTTGGGAACACGGGTAACAAACTTGCCACTGCTCGATTCTCCGGGCTTAGGGATAGGGTCGTTGAACTCCCGGGCTGTTTCAAGCCAGGACTGGGCAGCATCCAGCCCGTTTCGGATTGCTTCCTCCGGTGTTTCCCCATCCGAGATGCATCCGGGCAGATCGGGAAAGGTAATCAAATAACCACCTCCCTCTTCTTTTGTCAAGGGACGAATTTCAAAAGAGTAATCGGTCGGTTTCATGTTTAATCTCCTGTATCCGCATCAATCAATGAAGCGAACGAATTTTTTGATATAGATCGGTTTGATTGATCGATGGTCAGGCACCGTAATTTTGCCCCTGTTTGAATGGCGGAAAGTGACATGACTCGTTCCGGGTTGTCTCCACTCAATATTATGAGCGCGAGCAACTGTCTTCAGACTATCGATGCGCCAATCACGGGGATTGTTGCGCATCTTTTCCAAGATTTCATCCGCCTTTCCCAACGAGACGAACGATACTAAATATAGTATCAAGATGCAAGTAAAAAATAACAACTGAACAGATTCAAACCAAGAATTAGTGATTGACCGGAAACTTGAAAAATGCGCGATTTAAAAAGCTCTTCGCGAAGGAGTCCCGCCGAGTTATCAAAGTTTCACTTGCATTTTATAAAGCATGTCACTATATTTTCCAAATTTAAAACTATTTAATTTAAGAAAAGAGTGAACCGAACATGAACAGAAAATGGCGAACATTAACAGCCGCACTTCTTTCATGTATTTTTTTCGTTCTGCCCATTGTCGTTGAATTTTCCCACCAGCATTTCGCGCATCACGACCAAACTGCACGAATCGAGCAGAACGAGAGCAGGCAAGCCGATTCTGTAGAAAGCCAGAATCACAGCTTTGTTTGCTTGGCCTGTGTTTACGGGCTGACCCAACTTTCTCCCGATTTAACCTTCCAAACGTTAAAACTAAATCAAGAATCGATCTACCTCCTTTTAAAGGATTCTACTTTTTATAACGTCGTCCTTCCGACATCTTATTATCTACGCGCGCCTCCAGCATTGGTAGCTTAACTTCCTTTTTAACAATTTCTCACATTGCCTATCTGCTTCTCTTGAGTAATCTTTTTAGCGATGGTTTTATTGAGGTGTCATTATGTTACCAAGAAAGTTTAAATTTATCGTGACCCTATTTTTGTTTGTGATTTTTTTACCGATTCTAACGTTCTCTCAAGAAACGAGAAAAGACCTGGAAAAGGAGGTCAAGCATCTCACAGAAAAGATCGATAAGCTGGAAGAAACCATCGCACAGATGCAAAAGCAGCAATCGGCCACAGAGATAGCTGCCGAAACAGATTCGAGTGCAAGCGAAGCCAGCGATCTGGAAAAAGAGTTGGCGAAAGAGTTAGGCTTGCAAGAAGCGCCGAGTCCGTCGAGTCAGGAGACTCAGCCGGGTATTTCGCAGCAGACGCTCTCCTCCCGGCGCAGTTTTTTCCAAAATATGAATCCCAATATCAGCGTCATCGGCACGCTTGCCGGCAACGCCAGCTCGATGGAGGCGCTGGATCGAAATATCGACCTCGGTCTTGAGGAAGGCGAGTTCTCGTTTCAAGCCGCGGTGGATCCGTACGCCAAAGCGGATTTTTTCATCACCTTCGTAAAAGAAGAGGGGGCCGCCCTTAACCCGGGCGGGGGCGAGGCGGATGAAGAGGGCGAAGAAGGCGGGCTCAACCCTGAAATAGAAGAGGCCTTTATTACTATTTTGAATCTGCCTTTTTCAACACAGCTCAAGGCAGGTAAATTCAGGAGCAAATTCGGTAAAATAAACGAAACGCATCCCCATGCCTACAACTTCATCGGTGTGCCGCAGGTGTATGCCAACTTTTTTGGCGCAGAGGGCATCGGAGACGAGGGCGCATCGATAAGCTGGCTGCTCCCGAACGGAGCTTTTTTTCAAGAATTGACTGTGCAGGTGACCGCCGGCCCGGGTGAGAACGCCAGCTTCACCCGCGCTGAAAACAACCGGCTGTTGTATTTGGCGCACCTCAAGAATTTTTTTGACCTGAGCGATAACACTTCTCTGGAGCTCGGCTTCTCGGGGTTGACCGGACCGAATAACGCGGAAGGCGACCACACGAATATGTTCGCCGCCGATTTGACGCTAAAATGGAAACACTTACAGCGTAACAACTACAAATCGTTTGAATTCACCAACGAGTTTCTCCTCAGCAATCGCAACAGCGACGGAGAGGATGTCACCAGCATCGGCCTCTATTCGCATGTGCGCTACCAGATCGCGAAGCGCTGGTTTATCGGCGCCTTGTTCGATTATTCGGAGTATCCGGAATTCAGTCAATTTAACCACAAAGCGGTTTCAGGCATTTTGCAGTTTTTTACCACCGAATTCCAAAAGTTTGAAATGCAGTACAAGTACAACAGCCCAAATTTTTTGGATAATTTCAGCGAGTTTAAAGTGCGGGCCGTGTTTGTGATTGGCGCGCATGGGGCGCATCAGTATTAGACAACAAAAAAGACTAAGGCTAACGCGGCGAAGCCGCAAATGTTTAATGATCTGCTATGTATTTGGTCCAAACCGTGGTGTTATTATCAGCAGTCATGAAGCTTCGCTGTCATTTACAGAGGTGAATTCTTGCTGCTGTCTAAAATGACGCCAAAGGCAAATGACCTAAT
>JBHHWX010000650.1:0-3298 GCA_046756745.1 bacterium
AAGGGCAGGTGTGCGAAGAGAGTTTGCTTTAACCCCCGGGCTTGCATCTGTTTAACGAGCTTCGCCGTTGACGAGAGCTGTCCGAAGAGTACGACGCCTTCTATGTCATCGTCCTCAATTCTATTGAAAATTCCGGGAAAGTCCTGGTCGGACGCATAAGAGAGCTCGATGGGACGAGGGTAACCCGCGGTTGCGGCTGCCCGGGAGAAAGCAGCAGCCGCCATGCGGGCGTCATACGTCTTCGCAGTCACTGCTGCGACTCGTTGCAGGCCTCTTTTGGGGAAGATCTCTTTGAGCAGGGCGTTTGCCTGTTGACGATCATCCGGTACACACCGGAAGAACCAGGGGATGTTGATTTGCGTCAGGGTCGATTCGCTGGCCCAGGCGGAAACCAGGGCGATGCGGCCTTTGGCGACGATTTGTTCGGCAACGTGCGCGCTGCGGCCATCCAGCGAAGCCAGAATCGCCAGCACGTCCTCAGCAAAAACCAGATTGACGATTTCTTTTGAACCCGCTCCCCAGGGGCCGTCGACTGAGCGCACGATTAACTCGAAGCGACGTCCGTGATAACCTCCCTTTGAATTGGCCTCCGCAATGGCCATTTCCGCGCTGCGCCTGGCTGCTAATCCCGCTTGCTGTTGGTTTTGGAGCAAGAGTCCCACTTTTACAGTTTCAGCCGGTTCTGTCCCACGGCGGTGATTTTCGACTTGAGGCGTTGCCGGCTTGGCCGGCTGGGAAGGACTGCCGGGCGCCAACAACAGAAGGTAACTGCAAAAACAAATCGTCCTTAGTCGTTTCATGCGTAGTTCATAATTCCCTGTAGGGTAAATTACTCCCTGGAAAACGGGTTCGGAATGACACTTTTTGTGAGGAATCTCGTGTTTTCAGTCAAATGACCTCCACGCTCTTACTCTTACTTGCTATTGGAGTCTCAAAAGCGAGTATGAGTAGGAGTAAGAGTATTTATAACCTTCGTGGCTTTGTGGTTTATTTATCTAGTGTCTGACCGAAAACTCAGAAATAAGCTCTAAGCCCCGTCCCCGGGGCGTCGTAATCGTTTTTACAAAGCGTCAAACGCACCCCGGGGACGGGTGCTTGAGCATTTTAAAGAGTTTTCGTTCAGACACTATCTAAGTTCTCAATTGTATGATTGATACTCGCCATCTCCCTGCCGACCGCGTGCGCGACTTTCGCGGTATCTTGCATCATTTGGGCAAACTTATCCGGGCAGAGGGACTGAGGTCCATCACTCATGGCCTCCTGAGGGTTACAGTGGACTTCTACCAACAGACCGTCGGCGCCAGCAGCGACGGCTGCTTTGGCCATGAACGGAACCATCCATCCCTGGCCTGTGCCGTGGCTGGGATCGACGATGACCGGAAGATGGCTGAGCCTTTTCAGCATAGGCACGGCGTTCAAATCCAAGGTGTTTCGCGTGGACGTCTCAAAAGTGCGGATACCGCGTTCGCAGAGGACCACTTGGCGGTTACCTTGCTTGAGGATATATTCGGAGGCCAGCAGAAACTCCTCGAGGGTCGCGGACATGCCTCGTTTCAATAGCACCGGCTTGCGGCACAGGCCAACCTCGTCCAGGAGAGTAAAGTTCTGCATGTTCCGGGAGCCGATCTGCAGAATGTCCGCATGCCGGCATACCAATTCCACGTGTCTCGCATCCATGACTTCGGTGACGACGAGCAGTCCGGTTTCTTGGCGAGCCAGGGCGAGTAACTTCAAACCTTCTTCTTTCAGTCCCCGGAAGCTGTATGGTGAAGTACGCGGTTTGAAAGCGCCTCCGCGCAGAATGCTGGCGCCGCTGTTCTGTACGGCTCTTGCGGTGGCCAGCAATTGTTCTTCACTCTCCACGGCGCACGGCCCAGCCATGACCACCACCTCGGGTCCGCCGATTTGAACTCCATCAATATTTAGGACAGACCCGCTGGGCCTCAATTCACGATCCGCCAGTTTGAAAGGCTGTCCCCCGGAAATCACTTGGTTTCTGCTTCGAGGGATCTTATACGTTTTTTTCATAAGCAACTTTCTTTCGGTTCTATATTATAACCGCCAAACTTTTGCAAAAAAGTACAAAAAAATAGAACGCGGATGACACGGATTTAACGGATCTGAACGGATTGGACTTTTTAGCCACACAAAACGACATAGCTCCCAACTTTCGTAGCTATTCAAGTATCGCCCAAAAAAGGCAAAACGATTTTGGGCAAAACCATTAATTAGTGTTTGAACGAAAAGTCGACCTTGCTTAACCAACACCCTTCGACTCCGCTCAGGGTGAAGCTAAATTTCTTCATGGTGAGCGGAGTCGAACCATGATTTCTCCAGATTTCAGGACTTTTCGTTCAGACACTATATAGTTACCGACTTTCTAACAAGCTCTGCACGGTTCGCCTACTCCTGCCCCAGCGGCGGAGACGCAAAAAAGTGGAACTCGCCGTCATGCACTTCTGCCAGCCAGACCGGGCCCACATCATTGTGAGACGCGTCAAAAATGATCTCCCCGGTGACGCCGCGGTAAGTTTTCAAAGCCGTTAGCGCATCGCGTATACGCACCCGGTTGAGACCCGCGCTGCGGATGGCCTGAATCAGGATGTTCATGCCATCATAGGCGTGAACCGCAAAAGCTTCCGCTTCCTGGTTGAACCTCTGGGAGTAGCGTTGGTTGAAAGAGATTAAGTCCGGCTCGTTTTGCATGGGGTTATACGGATAGACGGCAACCACTTTCTCAGCCGCTGGACCCGCGGTTCGAAGGAACTCCGGCGACACCAAACGATCGGTCCCGAATACGGCATGCTGCATCCCCATTTCTCGCATCTGCTTTACGATGCGTCCAGCAGCGCGGCTGTTGTTTTCCCATATGACCACCGCTTCTGCAGGCGATTGACGTATGCGCGCCAGTTGTGAGGTGAAATTCGTGTCTCCTGAGGCATAGCGGAGTTCGAAAAGCAAGGGGTATCCGAGACGGCGGGCCGCATCCTGAAACTCACTGATGCCGGTGCGGCCGTACCGGTTATTGTTTCTCAAGACGGCCACCCGGGTGAAACCTTTGACTTTAAAAATGTAGAACGCCAGGGCATAACTGTTCTGGCGATCATCGGCTATGCAGCGAATGAGCCAGGGAATACGGGTTTCGGTAAGCGTCGGATCGGTGCCGGCAGTGTTGACGATGGCCAAATCGGACTTGAGCGCAAGTCGCAGGGCAATATGCGTACTGGCGCCGTCAATCGAGCCTAAGATAGCCCAAACCCTTTCCTGATCGAGCTTGACGAATTCGTTGCTGGAAGCT
>JBHHWX010000651.1:0-3295 GCA_046756745.1 bacterium
ACTTTGGTTTCCAGCGACTCGTTTTGGGTTAAGACGGTCTGCAATTGGGAGCACATCGCCTGAGAGCGGGTCGCGCGCCCTTTGAAAGAAATGTGTAAAACTTTATGATCCACGTATCGGTTTGCTTTTCAAGAAAATCAACAGACAGATTACGAGCAAAAGTTTCTGCTCTGATTTCCGGCACTTCAAGCGTTTCTCTGAGATAAGTCCAAAGATCGTGAGTTGTTTTCTCAGAAATTTCGCCGGATATCCACTTCAAAGGTAATTGTGAAGCGAAAAGATCCATTAATTGTTCAGTTGACAATAATTTTCGAAGATCATCGCTTTCAGCGAGTTTTGCGTTTTTTCCAGCAACAAAACTCTCATCATTCGCCGGAAGAAGTGGCTGTTCGAGCAGCACAGACCGAACTGTATCAACAATAGGTTGGAACATGTTGTCTTCTGAGAAATACCGCTCAACGGAATCTTGCATGAAGCGATCCATTCATTTACTTGTGTTTCTGACAAATATGCTTCCAACGGTTTTGCCGACTGTTCAAGTAGCCTCACAAGAATTGCAGGCTATGCAGAATCGCGGTCGGCCCCCCCTGTATTTTGTGAAAAATTTTTCGTTTAAGGAATACGGCGCCGCTCCGCAAAACTGGGGCATTACACAAGACAAAAACGGCTTGATGTACTTTGCTAATAACGAAGGTCTTTTAGAGTTCGATGGCTCCTCCTGGCGTTTGTTAAAGCCGCTCAAGAATGCCACGATTTTCTCGGTCGCCATCGATAGCGCAGGCTATCTGTATGTTGGCGGTTATGATGAATTCGGATATTTCCCACCCGGTTATCGCGATGAAGCCCACTTTGTGGCCTTACACGACAGCTTGCCGCCACAACATCCTATCATCAACAGGGTTCATCAAATACTACCGTCCTCGCAGGGTGTTTATTTCTTGGCCGGATTCAGGCAAATGTTTCGCTGGGCAGATGGAAGGTTAAAAATTTGGGAGTCGAAAGCCGGTTTCCGACGGTGCTTTCTCATAAATAATGAGTTCTATACTTCACAACGCGACAAGGGTTTGATGCGGATGACATCAGATTCGCTCACTGTAATTCCTGGCAGCGAAATATTTTCCGGATCCAAAATCAGGGTGATGCTTCCTTATCATAATCACACAATTCTTATCGGCGCGCCGCAAAAGGGTCTGTTTCTTTATTCTGATGGAATCTTCACGCCATTTCCAACAGAAGCAGATTATTTTTTGAAAGATTTTCGGGGTTTCAACGGGGTGCGCTTGCCAAATGGGCACTTTGTGTTTGGTCGTGACGCAACAGGTATTACAGCGAAAGGTGGGGCGGTTGTCATCGACAAACAAGGGATACTGCTGAACGCATTTAATCAGGAGACGGGCCTGCTTTCAGATGATATCTGGTTTCTGAATGTCGATCACCAGGGCGGTTTATGGTTAGCATTACAGAACGGCCTTGCTCGCATCGAGACGCTTGGCCCCTTCTCTGTTTATGCCAGGCGCGAAGGGTTAATCGGCAGGGTGCAGGCCATACACAGGCACCAGGGCATTCTATATGTTGGAACGACCGCGGGTTTATTCTATCTGAGTGAGACTGGGAATGGCAAAGCTGCCAGGTTAGAACCTGTTGTCAACACGCCGCCTATCTGCCGGGACTTGATTTCGATCGGGCAAGACTTGCTTGCAGTCTCATGGAATATCAACCTGATAAGAAATAACAAAGCAAGTCGGGCATTTTTAAGCTCTCCGAGGATTAATGTTTTACAAGCATCGAAGCTCGATCCGAACACGGTCTATCTCGGCGGGCAGAGTCAGCTTTATACAGCAAAAAAGGTTAGAGGTCAATGGGCCAATGCCACCGGTCTCGGAAGAATGACGGTTGAAATTGTAACGATGGCACAGGAAAAAAATGGCACCCTCTGGCTAGGGACGCAAGGGCAAGGACTCATCCGTTATCAAGGCCAGGGTCTCATTAGCGCCGATACTTCTGAAATACAAATAACAAGATTTCAAACAGCCCACGGCCTGCCCGTGGGGGCTGTTCACGCTTTTTCATTTAATGATCGGGTGCTCTTTGGCACCACCAAAGGTTTGCATAGATTTGAGGCCGCGTGGAACAAATTCGTTCCCGACTCGACTTTCGGTCCCATGTTAACCGACTCAACTTTTCGGATTAACCAGTTCAAGCAGGATAATGCCGGACGCGTCTGGATAATCGGTGGCGCCAAACATGCTGGTATACACATGGGCATTCCACAGATAGACGGATCTTACATCTGGGTAAAGACTCCCTTCCAGCGGCTTCAGGATGTCTATTTTAATGACGTCGTCTACCCGGATGTGGATGGCGCTGTGTGGTTTGGCAGCGGAGAGAGCATAATACGCTACGATCCAAATGTCTCCAAGAACGCCCCGCCGGATTATTCAGCACTCATTCGCAAAATTACAGTCATTCCGGGTGATTCTGCGATCTTCCGAGGGACAACCAACGCAGGCAAGCATTCAATGCCCATTCCTTTTTCAAATAATTCGCTTCGCTTTCAATATGCGGCGCCGAGTTACGATGATATTTCAGCCAACCAATATCAGGTCATTCTCAAAGGATATGACGATGATTGGCTGGGTTGGACCACAGATACAAAAAAAGAATATACAAATTTGTCGGCGGGCAATTACCGCTTCATCGTGCGAGCTAAAAACGTGTACGGACACATCAGCAGTGAAGCGGTATACGCATTTGAGATTTTGGCCCCATGGTATCAAACCGGGTGGGCTTACTTGCTTTACGTGCTTTTTGCAAGTGGCATCATCGCTTTGATTGTGCAAGCCCGCGTCCGCCATCTGGAAAGAAAGACCAAAAAATTAGAAGCTGTTATCGCTGACCGAACGGCTGAGATTGTAAATCAGAAAAACAAAATCGAGGACCAAGCAGTAAAATTGCAGGAAGCGGATACGTTGAAATCACGCTTCTTTGCCAACATTTCTCATGAATTTCGCACGCCCTTAACCCTGATTCTGGGACCGCTTGAAGAAAGAATCGCCAAAGCAAAAAAGAAAACGGATAAAGAGGAATTCGGTATGATGCACCGCAACGCCGGTCGGCTGTTGCAGCTTATCAACCAATTGCTCGACCTATCCCGCCTGGAATCCGGCAAAATGAAGCTCAATGCCGGGCGCGGCGATTTTGTTGCGTTTTTGAAAGGAATCGTCATGTCGTTTGCCTCGCTGGCCGAGCAGAAGGGCATTACTCTACAATTTGAACCTTATGAAGGTTCGATACC
>JBHHWX010000652.1:0-3295 GCA_046756745.1 bacterium
ATTCCTGGAGCTGCTCAAACCTGACGGCGCGCTCATCTTGAACACGTTTACCGCCATCCCGGTGAATTTCACAAAAGAGGACTATCCCGCTATTCTGGATATTGAAAATGCTCTGCAACAATACAATGTGATAAAGATCGACGCCACGCAAACAGCTCATGAACTCGGCGACGCCGCAGGCAAAAGCGCCAACGTGGTTGTTCTGGGCGTGCTGTCAACCGTCGCGCCCTTTGATCTGATACCTGAAGGAACATGGTTGTCGGCGCTGGCCTCCGTATCTCCCAATAAGACGATAAGCGCTGCAAATAGATTGGCATTTCTCGAAGGCAGGAAGTTATTGGTTACGTAAGCGCTTGATGTTTCATTGTTCCTATCTGATGAGATATAGTGCTTGCTCAAAAATAATTTGGAAAACTTCAGAGATACGCGCTGGCAAATTGTTGGCGCAGCAGGTTGCGCGATGAAAATAACGCCGAAAGTGGTTTGTAAACAGCACCTTGCAGAAACGATTGCAATTCAGAAGCAAAATAGCCAGCTTAAGAAGCACTGACAAGGGCTTCGATGGTATTCTTGAGCAAACGCTAAGGTGGGAAAACTGTTACGCACTATAGAATTACCGAGCAAGCTGGGCAGGGGCGGGATGGGTGTGGTCTACAAAGGTTCAAGGAACGCTGGACTATAAGAGCATAGTAACTCTACTGATACGTTTTCAAAAGGCAATCCTAAAAAGGTATTTGAAGGAAATTATTTCTTGCCAAGAGGACGAAGGTGGGATATCCATCCGGATGGCGACAGATTCATTATGATTCAGGATCCAACACGAGTCAGTGTCGTGGAGCAAAAGATATTTGTCATCCAAAATTTTTCGGAAGAGCTGAAGCGGCTGGCGCCAACGGGGAAGGACTAAATAATGATCGGCAAAACCATATTGGATTCTCGTAGGGGCAGACCTGCGTGTCTGCCGTAGGGCGAACACATAGGTTCACCCTACGGCGTTCGCCAATACCGACCATTGTGCAATGGTTTAAAACCATGGCCACAAAAGAATTGGAATTACATTCATGATTGGTGAGAATCTCCTCCACTACAAAATCCTCGAAAAACTTGGTGAAGCCCGCCTATTCATGACTTGCATAGGAGAAACGGCAGCGAACTCGATTGGCTGATTTAGACGGAAAAACTATCCTGTTTTTTGACGATACCCGAATCGTTACGTATAAGCAATTATATCCACGATACTCGGTAAAGATGAAGTCAAACAAGCTCGATATTACGTAGATTATTTCTGTTTTCAGTTCAAGAAAGTTCTTGCAAATTCATAGATATTTTCTAAATTAGAAATAAATCTATATAGAAAACTAAACACACTTGAAAATAACTACGATGACCGGTCTCTTCCAACGTGATATTCTGAAGCAAATCATTCCCTGGCTGCAAGAAAAAGAGCTTCTGGTTCTCCTTGGCGCTCGCCAGGTGGGGAAAACCTCGATCCTTCGCCTGCTTCAGAATCATCTTCGAGGTGAGCCCGTCTTTTATTTCGATCTTGAAAGTACCTTCGATATGGCGCACACCGCTAGCCCTGAAGGCTTCGTCGAATATCTCAAAACTCAAGGCATGTCCCCACATCAGCGGGCTTATTGTTTTCTTGATGAAATCCAATATCATCCTGATCCGAGCAAATTTCTCAAAGTTCTGCATGACCACCATCCGAACATTAAGCTGATTGTTTCCGGCTCATCCTCATTTGCGATTCGGCAGAAGTTTAAAGATGCTCTGACCGGTCGCAAGCAAGTATTCCAAATCTTGCCCTTAAGCTTCCCTGAGTATCTCTGTTTTAAGGAGCATGGTGCCAGTTCGATAAAAGCCTCTCTCAATCTCCAGGCCATCCTTGACGATTTCACCGTTGCCCGGAAATATCACACTCTCACACCTGAAATCTTGCCGATCTGGGAAGAGTTTGTGGTATACGGCGGCTACCCGCTGCCGACCCTTACAGTCGATACGGCCAAGAAAGAGGCGCGGCTGCGAGAAATTTACAACAGCTATGTTCAGAAAGATATCAAAGATCTGGCTCGCATCGATAATATTTTGCAGTTTAATAATCTGGTCAATTTTCTGGCCGTCCAGATCAGCCAACTGCTGAAGAATGATGAAGTCGGCAAGGAAGTCGGGCTGCCGATTTCGAAACTGAGCAATTATCTGTTCTTGCTTGAAAACACATTTATTATTTCCCGTTTGCGGCCCTACCACAGCAATCGCCAGAAGGAACTCACCAAAATGCCCAAGCTCTACTTTCTCGACACCGGGCTGCGTAACACCGGGTTGACAGACTTCCGGCCGCTCCGCCTGCGCCCAGATAGCGGCGCTCTGTCTGAGAATCAGTGCCTGCTGGAACTACTTAAGCAGGCCAATTCCAATGATAAACTTTTTTTCTGGCGCACATGGGATAAGCATGAAGTCGATTTTATCTGTTCGCGCGGGCGCGGCAATTTTCTGCCTATCGAAGTGAAGTACAAGACCATGACTCAGCCCCGTGTACCCTCCGGGCTTAAAAATTTCATGCGCCTTTATGATTGCCCTACCGGCGTCGTTTTTACCAAAGACTATCTGAATATGACCAAAGACGGTGAGAAACAAGTCACCTTCATTCCGGCCTGGATGGCATAAATTGACAGCTCTATTCATTCAATGAATACCCGGAAGGGTAAATGTCATGATAGGTAAAACCATACTTCACTACAAAATCCTTGAAACGCTCGGCGAAGGCGGGATGGGCGTTGTTTACAAAGCCGCGGACACCAAACTCGAACGCACGGTCGCGCTGAAGGTTCTTTCGTTAACCTCGATTGGTGATGAGGAAAAGAAGCGCTTCAAACGCGAAGCAAAAGCCGCGGCTGCACTCAACCACCCCAACATCGCGACTATTTTTGCCATCGACGAGGTGGAGGGCCAGCTCTTCATCGCTATGGAATTCATCGAAGGCAAATCGCTGCACCAAATCATCAACCCCCCCCTAATCCCCCCTCGAGGGGGGACTAAGGGGGGTGTTGATGAGGGTTGTCCCCTACCGCTGGATGACGCCATCGATTACGCCACCCAAATCTCCGGCGGTTTGCAGGTTGCCCATGAGAAAGGCATCACCCACCGGGACATCAAAAGCGCCAACATCATGGTGACGGATAAAGGTGTGGTGAAGATCATGGACTTTGGCCTGGCGAAATTGGCCAACCGCAGCAAGCTCACGCAACTCGGTACGACCCTGGACACGGTCGCCTACATGTCGCCGGAGCAGGCA
>JBHHWX010000653.1:0-3290 GCA_046756745.1 bacterium
GGGTGCGCGGGTTGAGCATGATGATCAAAGCGATCTCAGCGTTCAGCAACTGGGACACGCGTTGCGCAACCAGGCGCAGGATCTCTCGGAAATTATTCTGCTGGCTCAGAATCTCGGCTAATTCCACCAGTTGCTCAAGGCGCTGGCGGTCGAGTTTTTTCGACGGTAACGGCATATTCGTTATTGGCTATCCTTCAATTGTGGACTTTATCTCACTGGGTCAACTTTGCCAACCGTTCTTTGGCCTCGATCAAATCCGGCAAATCTTCGTCAGCGTCTTTCCAGATCTCAACAAATTCTTTGTAGGCCTCAATCGCTTTTTGTTTTTGCCCGAGCGCTTCGTAAGCATGCGCTTTGCGAAGGAGGGCGCGAGGCAATACAGCCATACTGCTGGCTGAAAAGAGGTAATGTGGATGTGGAGGCATTAAGTGACTTGAGGCAGAAAAAGACCCTTCCGCGAGTTGTACCAGGGCACGATAGTCTGTGCCACGTTCCAGGCATTCCATCAGCCCATCCAGACTAAGATAGTGAAACGACACGATAGCATCCGTCGAAAAATGGCTGGCCGTGGTCAAAGCTCGAGTGAAATGCTCTTGTGCTTCCTCCAGATCTCCGTTCAGGCTCGCCTGGCGACCCAATGCATCATCAAGGAGAAAGCCATATCCATTTTCCCGTCCTTCCACGAGTTGACGCAAGGCGGAAATGGCATGTTGTGCCTTCTTCACGTCACCCTCCGCCAGGGCAGCCAGGAAAATAAGGTGGTTGCCCAAGGTCGCCACTTCAACAAACGGTTGCGCACCGCTGTTGTACCAGTCAACGAGCTGCTGCCCATTCGTTCGGGTGAATTTCGTTTTGCCTCTCTGTAGTGCAAAGATCCCGGCCTCGTAAGTCAGAAAGACGGACTTGGGCTTGACCTCAACAGCCTGGCGAAGATGGTGTTCGGCCAAATCGTATTTACCCTGGAGTGCGGCCAAGCCAGCGAGGGCGTTGGTTGCATAGACAAGACGATATCCGGTTGCTTTATACTTCAAAGCGTTCAAAATCGTAACAGCCCTTTTGTAATCTCTGTCCATTATTGCCAGGTATGTTTTTGCCTGCATCTGATCAAAAGCCATAGAATCCGCTCCTGCAAGCTGCAATACCTGTGCGAACCCTTGACGAGCCTTAACCTCGTTTCCTTCATAGTAATCAAGGTATGCCCGGTAATAACGAGAACCCAAATCCAGAGAATCCACGGAAAGGACTTTGCGGAGCAATTGAGTCGCTTCAGAAATTTGGCCAGTTGCCATGTAGAAGTCAATTGGGTGAATGTAAGCCAGGAGAAAATTCGGATCCAGCTCCACGGCTCGAAGGGATGCTTTAATTCCAGCCCGGGGCCAGTAGGCGTGAAATAACAGCTCGCACAATTCATACCAGGCAAGCTTCTCGGTTGGATAGCGCGCAACGATCTGTTCTAATGCCTGCTTTTTATCTTCAAAATTCGGCAACAATTCCGCTTTGATCAGCAACCGCTCGCGCTCAGAAGTCTTGTCCATGTACCGCCGGGCCTTCTCGAACGCCTGTGTTTTGCCCGGTGCTCCTTGCCAACCTCTGGAGATAGCGAGATGATAATAGGCCATGGCAAATGTGGAATCAGCTTTCACTGCCGCCTCAAAATGTGCAATGGCGCTAGTATGTCGAGACCGGTAAAGCGCCTGTATTCCTTCGACATACATGTGCAGGGCCTCGGGTGAATTGGTTAGGGTATAGGCGGTATTCACCTCAACAGGCTGATCCGGCGATTGAATGTCCAGACGACCCGCGACCTGATGCGTCAGCGAGTCCACAACGGAAAATAGAGAGCGGTCGGCGCCGGCATCCAGCACCTCTGAGCCGACCAGCCTGCCGGTGGCTACTTCAACCAGTTGTGTGTTCAATCGCATTTGCTCTGGCGTGCCAATTACACTTCCCAGCAGCATGGTGCGAACCCCTGCTTTCTTTGCGATCCGACTGGCTGTAACCCTGTCGATTTGGGTTGCCTCTTTGCCGCTGACCTGCCTCATGATGTCAAACAAGCGCTGACTGCTCAGGACGTTCAGATTTTCGAATCGTCCGAGATTCGCTGTGAGCATCTCCACCATGCCTGCCTCGATCCAATCAAGGGCGGGATCGCCGGTCAGATTCTCGAAATACATCACGGCGATGGAGTTTTGTTGGTCAATTGTACCGGGTTTCTCCCCCCGGGTCAGCAGAAAATAGCCGACAATCGCAACGATTGCCACCAGGGATAGGATTGCAGGAACAGCAACCTTCCGAAGGTTCGAAACCTTCGCAAGGCTTTGGGTCTGAACTTTCGAAACACCGGATTTCTCTGCCTCCTGCAGAGCTTTTAGGTCCACCAACAGCTCATCCGCGTGCTGATAGCGTGCTGAAGATTCTTTTTGCAGGCATTTGTTAACGATTCGTTCCAGCTCCAGCGGCACGCCGGTGCGCAAGCCGGTAATCGGCTCCGGGTCTTCATTGACAATCGAATAGATCACGGTCTGCGCGTACTCACCCCCGAATGGCAATTTGCCGGTAAGCATTTCGTAAAGCACAACTCCCAAAGCCCAGAGGTCTGTTCTGTGGTCGACGACTTGTCCCTCTGCTTGCTCCGGGGACATGTAAGCGACGGTGCCGAGGGTGGTGCCCTCCAGGGTGAGCATCGTCTGCCCGGCCAGCTTCGCCAGGCCAAAATCGACAATTTTTGCTACGCCGTCTTCTGTCACGAGGACATTGGCCGGTTTCAAGTCGCGGTGCACAATCTTCTTTTCGTGCGCCTTGTCCAGCCCCTGCGCAATCTGAACCGCCATGTCGATAGCGGTTTCCACCTTCAGCGGCCTGCGCTCGATTTTCTGTTTCAGCGATTCGCCTTCGTAGCAGGCCATGGCGATGAACATTTGCCCGTCATCGGTCTCGTCAATTTCGTGAACGGTGCAGATGTTGTTGTGGTCGAGGGAAGAAGCAGCCTGCGCCTCGTGAATAAAACGCTTCTTTGCTTCAGAATCGCGAGTCAATTCAGGTGGCAAGAACTTGAGCGCGACGGTGCGTTTGAGCTTGGTGTCCTCGGCTTTGTAGACCACGCCCATCCCGCCACGGCCTAGCTCCTCCAAAATTTTGTAATGAGAAATTAGCCTACCTACCATAGTCTATTCCTCCCTTGCCTGCGGGATCCCGATCCGTCGGGATGCCGCCTTCGCCCAACTTCTCGAGGATTTTGTAGTGAGAAATGGTTTTGCCGATCATTGACATTTCTTTATCTTGCCGCTCGT
>JBHHWX010000654.1:0-3284 GCA_046756745.1 bacterium
TCGGCTCACAGCAATTTGAATAAATAATGAGGGAAAAATGTGCTTAAATAATGTGGGCCGTACCAGTACCGGCTTCAGGCAGGTGTTTTTGTTCAAACCAACAAGATGTTATTAATTCGATAGGGACAATGGACAATCAAAAAATACGGCATAAGAAGCATGCTTAGCAGCGGTAACAAATTCCAAGCATCATATGCTTGTCATGCCCGAAATCTTTTCAATCGGGCATTCATGCGCACCTACCTGCATCGTCAGTTTCAAATGACCAAAAGCACGGACTGCTTAAGACAATTTAGAACATGCAGGAATGACAGAACATTGACGAACAAAAGGAAAGTCATGTACAAACGAACGCTTTACACCAAACTGCTGCCATGGGTAATGATAGCATTGTCCGGTATCGTTCTTTCCCCGAGCTATTCCCAACAAAAACACGCCCTCCTGATCGGAGTGGGAGATCATGTCATCGAGTCGTATTCCCTCCTCGGGCCCAAAAACGACATTCCGGCCTTCCGGCAGCTCCTTATCGAGAAATACGGCTTCCAGCCGGAAAATATCGAAGTGCTGCAAGGCCAAAACGCCATCCGCAGCAATATTGTCACCGCGTTTGAGCGGCGGTTGATCGCGCCCGTTGGCGAAAACGACCTGGCGCTGTTCTATTTCAGCGGTCACGGCACCCAGATAACCGACGTGAACGGCGACGAAGCGGACGGCCTGGACGAAGCTTTTATTCCGTACGACGGGCAAAGCGAGGGAACGTTGCTTATCGATGACGACCTGGCTACTCTTGTGGAACGAATTCCCACGTCCCAAGTTGTGGTGATCATCGATGCCTGTCACTCGGGCACGGGCACGCGCGGTCTGGTGCGGGCACGCCGCGTCCCGGCAAAGTCGCTGGGTCTTCCGGATTCACCTCCGCCGAAGCGCTCATCCAACGGGAAGAGCACAACACTGGGAGAGGAATTGACGAACGCGACCGTCATCAGCGCGGCGCGCGCTGACCAAATCGCGGCCGATTATCCTTTCCTCAAGCAGGCGTCGACCTCGAGGGAGGCGGTCAATCCCTACATGGGAGCGCTGACGTACTATTTGCTGGAGGCCGCCAGCGACAACCCGGACAGCAGCCTCACCTATCCGTTGTTGATCGAGCACGTTAGCGCTGCCTTAGCTACGGACGGCTTCGAGCAGGCGCCTCAGCTCGAAGGCGGCGGTGCGGGTACCTTTTTGACATTGCCAGCGGTTGAGGCACATGCTTCACCCGATTCCGTCACTCCGGGTGCGCTCACACTCTTGCCTGCCCAGGCTCATGCTGAGGTAATGGCTGTACGCGCTAACGAGGCCACGATAAAGGCATTGGGAGGCGCGCAATTGGTGCGCGGCAGCATATTTGAAACCCTCGACCAGACCATAGACAACGAACCGAATGCTGTCCGTTTGACAGAAACCAGCGGCCAAACCGCCATTGCAGAGATGCTCAATGGCCGCGTCGAGGCCGGCGACAGGCTGGTGGAGACCTTTCACTTCGTGCCGCAGTCGAAGCTGAGATTGGCTGTTTTGGGTGACTCTACTCTGGCGCACGGAATCCGCTGTATTCTGAAAAAGAATAACTTCATTGAGGTCGTGAACCAAGAAGACTTTCGCGACATCGAGTTCGAGATTAAACGCATCGCAGACTCGGTGACCATCACGCCGTATCGAAATCAACATCGATTACCCGACATTGAAGTGAACCAGGCCGACAGCGTCTCAGCCAAGACGCGGCCGCTGCTTGAAAATCTGTATGCGGTGAATCTGCTGAGCCATTTGAAAAATCCGAACCCTCCGTTCAATGTTGATGTACAGGTTAACGGCAAGGATTACGACGAAGTCGGCATCGGAAGCGAGGTGGCATTCACAGTTCGCGTCGACCGCAACGCTTACGTCTACCTGGTGGATGTGGACCCGGCGGGTAAGGTGACCGTTCTCTTTCCAAACGCTTATGCTAAAGACAACTTCTTAAAGGCGGGAATGACACATGAAATGCCGGCCCCCAATCTTTACCGTCTGCGAGTGAACGGCCCGGCAGGTCCGGAGCTCGTGAAAGCCATCGCCACAACTCAGCCGCTGAAGCTTGATATCCTCACATCTGACTCGGGGAACCTAAATGCACTTGACGAAAGTGCTGTGACGGTTGCACGTGCCATTCTGGACCAGCTCAAGCGCGAGGTGAACCGGGTTTTTACGCGTGGCATTGTAGTCCTGCCTGCGGCAGCCGCTGAGCAGCCCATTGCAACAGAAGGCTGGGCTAGCGATGAAGTGCTCCTGCGGGTTGGGAAATAGCGAAACTCGATTGGATGCAAAACTTTTTTTATGAAGCAATTTTACGTTCGTATCCTTGAATATTTTTGCGGATTTGACTGCGCAGGGGTTCTTTGTTGCAATTTGTGAGGTGCTTGATGGCTAATTCCGCACCAGCAACATTTAAAGCGCACATAGCTTGATTTTGAAACTCCTTAGAAATCATGTCATAATCTGCTTTGTTACGTCTTGTTCGCAGTTCATCCAATGTCTGCGCAAAGTCAATTAATTGTTCAGTACCACTGTGATAAAATCGATCCCGTATTGTCCCGTGTACCCCAGGGCCTTTGTCTATCGAAAATCCCAAGTCCATTAGAAATTGAGCTGCGGAATTGAATAGCGCGTAATAAGCACGACTTATTGCTGATCGGAGAGAGGCCTCAAATTTTGAACGAATAAGAGTTTTAGCAACTTCCAGGAAATCTTTTCCTTGCATAATTAGTCAGCTCCCAGAAAAAGACGTATAAATGGTAGCTTACTTAATGGAACGATTTCTCGCATGCCTTTCTTATAATTCAAGTGTTCACGCAGAAGCTCTGAAGTTGAACCCTTTACTTTGACCAAAAGTGTAATCCACGATTCGTTCTCAATCTCCGGATCGATGTCATGACTCAACTGTATTTCTCCTACTTGATGGAAGGATTCCCGTACCAGTCGTATCGCGGTCTCGAGGTGAGGAATCAGCTCATTCTTGACGGCAAATTGCCATACCTCCTGCGGGACAGGAATACCTGCAATGGAAGGTCGGATGACTGCAGGCGAGGGTACATACGTTGCCACAGACTCCGCAACCTTGTTCGTTTGCTCCGTTGACGCCGATTTGGATTTCTGGTATGGATCAGGAATGGGGTTTGAGGGTGGTTTTTTTTCCATTGTGGGACCTCTGTACTGAAAAAGCTTCGAATAAATTTAACTGTTTTTAGCAATAGAGTCAAGGCAAACCTATA
>JBHHWX010000655.1:0-3273 GCA_046756745.1 bacterium
GTTCGTGATTTATCCAAATCCTATCAAAGCGGCAGCAGAACGCTGACTGTTCTTAAAAATATTTCGCTCGATTTTAACGAAGGCGCCTCCTGTGCAATTGTAGGTCCCTCCGGCAGCGGCAAAACCACTTTGTTAGGTCTGTGCGCCGGTCTGGATCTGCCAACCACCGGCTCCGTAGTCTTAAACGAGATTCGGTTAGACCAAATAAATGAGGATGAACGGGCCAGGGTGAGAAATGAGACAATCGGCTTTGTTTTTCAAAATTTTCAACTTATTCCAACGCTTACCGCGCTTGAAAACGTCATGGTGCCGTTAGAGCTGCGCGGTGAAAACCATGTTCAGAAACATGCCGAGGAACTGCTCGATCGGGTCGGATTGGTCGATCGTTTAAAACATTATCCTGTCCAGCTCTCCGGTGGCGAACAGCAGCGGGTGGCATTGGCGCGAGCATTTATCAACCGTCCGAAGATTCTGTTTGCTGATGAACCCACAGGCAATTTGGATGGCGAAACCAGTAAGATGGTGGAGAATCTTTTATTCGAATTAAACGAAGTAAATGGAACGACGTTGGTCATGGCTACCCATAATCTTGATCTGGCGCACTTTACCCAGCGAATAATTAAGTTGAAAGGTGGAATGGTAGTTTCCGATGAAAAGCCAAGTACAAAATCTCAGATCCCGGTGACATAAAACCAATCGTGATTTGAGATTTGCAAAATTGAGTAATGACAAAAAAAGATTTGCTCGAATAAGCTCTATGAAATCTAAATCTCTGATTTTCAACCTCTGGCTCTGGAAAATGGCCTGGCGCGACAGTCGCACCCACCGGAAACGGCTGTTTTTGTTTATGACGTCCATTGTGTTAGGAATTGCGGCTTTGGTCTCAATCGGCTCTTTTGGCCAGACCCTGGAAAAAGCTATCAACGATCAGGCCAAAACCTTGCTTGGCGCCGATTTAATGCTCTCCAGCCTTCAGCCGTTCACTCCGGAAGTAGAAGCCCTCATCGATTCCATCGGCGGCGAGCAAACGCGGGAGTGGATATTCGTTTCCATGGCATATTTCCCCAAAAGCGGAAATGCCCGGCTGGTGCAAGTGAGAGCGCTGGATGGTGGCTTCCCTTACTACGGAGAAATTACTACCGAACCCAAAGCAGCCACCGAGACTTACAAAACCGGTGCTAATGCTTTGGTTGATGACGTCCTTATGCTGCAATACAACGCCAACCCCGGCGATTCCATTAAGATTGGGGCTACAACATTCAACATTTCTGGACGAATTACGAAAACGCCGAGCAACCCGCCAATAGCCAGCACGTTTAATCCGCGTGTTTATTTACCCCCTGAATATCTTGAGGCGACCAGGCTGATTCAACCCGGAAGCCTCATCCGTTATCGCATTTATTTTAAGTTTGAAGACAATCGAGATGTGGAAGCGCTGGCGCGAGCTATCGAACCTTACCGATATAAATATCGCCTGCGCCTGGACACGGTTGAGGAGCGCAAAGAAGATATTGGCGAAGTGATGGGAAACGTGTACCGTTTCCTGAGCCTCGTGGGGTTTGTGGCTTTGATTTTGGGAAGCATCGGTGTGGCCAGCGCCGTGCATGTTTACACGAAACAGAAGCTCCAAAATGTTTCTATTTTACGCTGTGTCGGCGCCAATTCAAAGCAAGCATTTCTTATTTATCTTATTCAAATAGGAGTCATGGCGCTTTTCGGTTCGTTTCTTGGCGCTATTGTCGGATTGGGTATTCAAATCCTTCTGCCAAACATCTTCAGCGAGTTTTTGCCGGTCGAGGTTGAATTTGCGCTCTCATGGCAAGCGATTTTGCAGGGCATGTCGATTGGATTGGGATTATCGCTCCTTTTTGCGTTGGCGCCCTTGTTGTCCATTCGCAGGGTTTCTCCTCTGCTTGCACTACGGGCTTCTTATGAAACCTCTACCGGGTCGAAAGACAACCTGCGCTGGCTCATCATTCTTCTCATCGTTTCAGGAGTTGGCGGCTTTGCAATCTGGCAAACACAAGACCCTCTGCTTGGAGCAATATTCACGACTGCTATTTTGATTGCTTTCGCGGTACTCGCTGGCGTCGCCAAGATGATTACTATATTTTTTAAGAAGTTTTTTCCAAAATCGTGGCCGTATGTTTGGCGGCAGGGGCTGGCGAATCTTTACCGTCCCAACAATCAAACGCTGGTGTTGATGCTGTCCATCGGTTTAGGAACACACCTGATTACGACTCTTTATCTTTCCCACAACACATTATTAGAGAAAGTAACCTATGTTGCCGGCGGCAATCGGCCAAATCTGATTTTGTTCGATATCCAACCGGATCAAAAGGAAGAAATAAGATCGCTGGTTCAATCCCATGATTTGCCGGTCGTTCAGGAAGCGCCGATTGTGACCATGCGGATCGCTTCTATCAACGGAACAACCGTCGAGGAATTTCTCAGCGATACCACTCGAAGTATCAGTAGAGGACTGCTGAATTGGGAATACCGCACAACCTACCGGGACTCTCTTCTGGATTCCGAAGAGATCATGTCAGGAAGCTGGCAAGGCCAAGTAGAAGAGGGAGTAGACACAATACCCATTTCGTTCGAGGAAGGTTCCGCCGAAAGGTTGAATGTGTCTCTTGGCGACACCATTGTTTGGGACGTCCAGGGTGTACTGGTGACCACAACTATCGCCAGCCTCAGGAAAGTCGATTGGCAGCGCATTCAGGCGAATTTCATGGTGGTCTTTCCTGAAGGCGCTTTGGAGTACGCACCGCAAATTTACGTACTCGCGACTAAAATACCTGCTACAGAAAAATCAGCAAAGTTGCAGAGAGCCGTGGTTCAGGCCTTCCCAAATGTCTCCATAATTGACCTGGCTCTGGTTCTAAGCACCCTTGACAGCTTTCTCAGTAAAATGTCTTTTGTCATCCGCTTCATGGCCTTCTTCAGTATCTTCACAGGACTCATTGTTCTTGCCGCGGCAGTCATCACCAGCCGGTTTCAACGAGTGCAGGAAAGCGTCTTGTTGCGTACGCTGGGCGCCTCTCGTCAACAAATCAACAAAATTATGGTAATCGAATATATTTTTCTCGGCGGGTTTGCTGCGTTAACCGGTTTGGTGCTTTCCTATTTGGCGAGTTGGGCCCTGGCTTTCTTCGTCTTCGAGGCTGTATTTATTCCGACTGTTTTGCCTTTTGTAGTTATGATATCCACGGTGATTGGGTTAACCGTTCTAATTGGAATGCTCAACAGCCGCGGCATTTTGGATCGACC
>JBHHWX010000656.1:0-3264 GCA_046756745.1 bacterium
GGTTTCCAGCGCTTCGCCGCTGCGGATGAGAATGCCGTTCTCTGCGCCTTTCCCGACGCCAACCATGAGCGAGATGGGCGTGGCCAAACCCAGCGCACAGGGACAGGCGATGATAAGCGTGGTCACCAGCACGATGAGCGCATAAATGAGATTGGGTTGCGGCCCGAAGTCGTACCAAATCACAAAAGCTAAAATAGCCAGGATGATCACGGCCGGCACAAAGTAGCCCGAGACTTGATCGACAATTCGCTGAATGGGCGCTTTCGAACTCTGGGCTTGCTGTACCATCTCGATGATTTGTGACAGTGCGGTATCTTTGCCCACTTTGGTCGCTTTGAATTTAAATGAGCCGGTCTTGTTTATGGTGGCGCCGATGACTTCGTCGCCCTCGTGCTTTTCAACCGGAATGGATTCGCCAGTGATCATGGATTCATCCAAAGAAGACGAGCCTTCGACGACCACACCGTCCACAGGGACCTTCTCACCGGGGCGAACGAGAATAATTTCGTCCAGGACCACCTCTTCAACTGGAATATCTATTTCCTTTCCATCCCGGACCACGCGGGCAGTTTTGGCCTGCAACCCGATGAGCTTCTTGATGGCTTCGGAGCTCTTACCCTTGGCACGGATTTCCATGGCCATGCCGAGATTGACCAGCGCCACTACCACGGCCACTACATCAAAGAAGACATCCGCCAGTTCTTCACTCGGAAAGATGCCGGGGGCAACCGCTGCCACGGTTGAATAAAGCCAGGCGGCGGTGATGCCGGTCGCGATCAGCGTGTGCATGTTGGCGGAGCGGTTCTTGAGCGCGGCCCAGGTTCCGGAAAAGAAATGCGACCCCGACCAAAACATCACCGGCAGGCTCACCAGCCCCATGACGATCCAGATCAATCGGAGCGTCTCCGAGCCCTTCTGAAATTGCGCCGGCAGGCCCAACAAACCTGGATAGCTGAAGACGATGAAAGGGATGGAAATAACGGCAGCAAAAATAAATTTATTCAACAGGGTTTTGTATTCTTTCTCGCGCGCCAGTTGGTTCTCGTCAACAGGCTCTGCTTCCGCTTTGCCAACTGCTGCAGCCGGGGCGCCGGCCTCAATCGCTTGATACCCAAGCCGCTCGATCACCTTCTTGATTCCGGCAATCTGCACCGAAGTAGGAAGGTATTCTACTCTGGCCGATTCGCTTCCAAGGTCCACACTGGCAGAAAGCACCCCGGGGGTTTGCAGCAGTTCTTTTTCGATTTTAGTGACGCAGGAAGCGCAGTGCATGCCGCGGACGCCCAGCTTCAAAGTAGCCTGGCCGGTCTTGTAGCCAGCCGACTTGATTGCGCCCAAGATCTGGTCGGTCTTCACCTGTCCTGGATCGAATTCCACGTAAGCCTTTTCAGTGGAATAGTTGACGTTGGCTTTTTTGATGCCGGCCAGCTTTTTGACTTCCTTCTCAATGTTAACCGTGCAGGATGCGCAGTGCATGCCCACAATCGGGATTTGCAGGCGCTCCAGACCCTCACCGGTCGTATGATCGGTAGCCCGGATGGCTATCGATACAGGCGCGACATACTTTGTCGGCTCGGCCGCAAACTTCTCTTTGCAGGCCGGCGAGCAAAACTCATATTTCGCACCGTTGTATTCTATAAAATCTTCTGCGGGACTTTTAATTTTCATCCCACAGACTGGATCTATTGGCATGATCGCTCCTTTCAGTTTAACAACCTATATTTCTTAATAATGTTCACAATAATTAACTAACCCTGAGTTTCTGATATATTGGGAAGAATGATTACATATCTGCTCCGATGGCATTTAATAGCTTGATGCAGTCCAGTAACTCGCAATGAACAATATATAAATGATTAAGATAACTATAATATTTGTTCTCCCTCCTCCCCAGTCCGAATCTTTATTGCTCGCTCGACTGGCGCAATGAAAATAATGCCATCACCAGGTTGATGGGTACAAGCTTTTTTCTGAATAACTTCGACCACTTTCGCTACATCTTCATCCCCGCAAACCAATTCAATTTTTGCGATCTTGGAATATCTTTCCACAAACTCAATTGAATATTTAGCTTCTTTTAAATCTGCGAGTCTACCCAATGCGGAAACATCAATGATGGTTATATTGTGAAATCCGGATTCTTCAAGTGCATGAACCACTTTTTCCAGATTTTTAACTCTCACATAAGATTTAATTTCTTTCATTTGTTACCATCCTTAAATTAATAATATCTGTTTCTTTTAAAACTTCCTGTTTATTAATTTTTCAACTTCCTTCTCAAATTTATCTTTGCATCTTTTTGAACAAAAATAAAAGGTCTCTCCTTGATAATGAATTCTTCCAGTAGCTTTATTGAGTTTGACCTCTCTACCGCATACTGGATCATAAACTTTTCTGAACCGGTCAAACATGATTGCTCACCTCCAGCCATTTTTATTTTTCATTATAAGGTAAATCCACAAAGAAACTATCATATCCCTCACCGTTTGCTCTAAGTAATCTCAATGTCAATCCAAGCTTTAATAAAGGAATTTTAGGAAAAATGAGAATGCCCGAAACCAACTCTTTCTGCTCATGTTCTTTTGTTAAAGGTAGTTCAAGCCAATTTAAAGGTTTAATCAGGTACTCATTCTCATCGATCAAACAGGCTTGTGATTGCCAATCGAAATCTTGCCGGCCTTGTTGCTTTATTTTGAAATCTACCTTCACAACGAGACATTTATCCAGATCAATCTTTTCCAGCGTCTCTACAGGTAAAAGCTGTTTGCAGATGGCATGAGCGTCATCTCTTGCTAGACATTCAAAATGTACCTGAGTAATGATTGAGTTTATAAGTTTGAGATCATTTTGATAACTATTTGTGCTCAGGTTTTGCGTTGGATTTTGAACATCCTCAATAATATGTACCCTATTTTCATATTTCTTCCTTAATATGTCCAGAATTCTTAGCTTACCTATTTTCTGTATGTCATATCTGATTACTATTTCATTTGCCACATAATCAACGCCAACATAACGAACTCCGGCATTCTTAAGAAGTAGGACATCCTGTGCTTCGGAAAATCGTTTTTCAAATCCAGCATTTCTTTTTAATTTTAATGTAATTTCATTTAATTTCTTTTTTGATAATGAACCTTCATAATATATCTCTCACTTCAGAAGAGTTAGAATGTGTAAGAGTATGTGTAGCAAATGCACCCATACCTTATGATATAACTAAAAAGAAAATACCTGCTGACATCTTAGAAAAGATAGGAAAACCTA
>JBHHWX010000657.1:0-3246 GCA_046756745.1 bacterium
AGCCAAGAAGGACGGGGGAGTACTTTTCAGTTTAAACTGAATCTCCCTGTTAGTAAAGCCCAAGGAGAAGATTTGGATTATACTTATCCCGATTTCAACGACATCACCATCCTGGTGGTAGACGATAACGAAACCAATCGATTTATTCTGAAAAAAACCCTCACTGCTTGGGGGATTGAAGTGATAGAAGCTCAGAGCGGCCCACAGGCATTAGCTGTCCTAAAAGAATCTAAAAGCTTGTTCGATCTCATCATTCTCGACCAACAGATGCCGGGAATGGACGGCTTCGAGTTAGCGCAGAAAATCAGAGAAGAACCGCAGTGGTCAGAGATAAAAATGATCATGCTTTCGTCAGCAGGAAATATCAATCCGGAATTGAAGAAAAAATTGAGCATTGCCAAATACATTACCAAACCTGCAAAGCAATCGAAATTATTTGATATTCTTATGAGTGTGTTGCGGCATGAAAACGGCGCAGCAAAGAAAAATGTTAAAGTGGTCACCTGCGAAGAAGCCAATACGAGAACCGTTCGCAGTAGAATCCTCTTAGTCGAAGACAACCCGGACAATCAGCGGTTAGCCACAAAGATATTGCTGAAAGCCGGCTATATTGTTGACCTTGCTGAGAATGGCCAACTGGCAGTCGAGGCGGCGGACAAATTTCAGTACGATATAATTCTCATGGACATTCAGATGCCGGTAAGGGATGGCTTTACGGCGACCAAAGAAATCCGGGCATTTGAAGAGCGCAAGTACCGGGACCGGGTTCCTATCATCGCGCTCACCGCTCATGCCATGTCAGGCTACAAGGAAAGATGTCTGATGCATGACATGGATGATTATATCACCAAACCGATAAAGAAAGAGTCATTTTTCAAAACTATAAACAAATGGCTGGATCCACGACCGGTCATTTTAGTGGTTGATGACTCCGTAGATAATCGCAACTTGATTAAGAATTATCTAAAAAAAGTCGAATATTACAGGCTGGTCTTTGCCCACAATGGGCAGGAAGCTGTGGACATTTTCAAAGGAAGAACCCTTTCCTTAATTCTGATGGATATGGAAATGCCGGTGATGAATGGCTATGAGGCCACATCCGCTATTAGAAACCTTGAAAACGGAAAAGACATTCCTATTTTAGCTCTGACAGCGCATCAAGGCAGAAGCGAAATAAATCGATGTTTACAAGCCGGTTGTACAGACTATATTTCCAAGCCCATGAGAAAACAAACGTTTCTGGATGAGATGCAGCGCTATTTGGGAAATCACCCCATTACAGATGTTAAAAACTCCTCGCTCCAGACCACAAAAGTGGCATCAAAAACTCCTTGATTTATCATTTTTATTTTGTTAGGTTAGACCTTCGCTGTCATTGACAGAGGTGAATTTTTGCTGCCGTCTAAAGCGACGCCAAAGGCAAAATGACCTAATGACTCAATGACGGGCCGGGTCATTCGCTTCATGTTATTTAGTGATTGAACGAAAACTTGATTTTTGATGTCTTTGCGAGCGTTTCTCAGCGAAGCAATCTCCTTATTAGGCACGGTATGAGATTGCTTCGGCAAAAAACGCCTCGCAAGGACAGCTCTGAACGAGTTTTCGTTCAAACACTATTTAGCAACTCTAGATTATTCATGCAGAAATTTATCTGTGGACTCAATTCTGTCTTAGAAATGTTACGCGCCGATGCGTCCTCCATTAAGAGCATTTTGATTGATGAAGCCGCCAGCGGGTCGAAAATTCGTGCCATAAGGACTGAAGCGACGAAGAAAGCTGTTCGACTTGAATATGTTTCAAAAACAGATTTACTGAACATCACAAAGGACGCAAAAACACAGGGTGTTGTTGCTTATGTCAGCCCTTATACCTATTCCACCATCGACAAAATTCTGCGAAGAAGTCAGGAAACCAAAGAGGCGCCGCTGCTGGTCTTATTAGATGGAATCACAGATCCTCACAATTTCGGCGCGATACTGCGGGCAGCGGATGGAGCCGGCGTCCATGGTGTTATTGTGCCCAAAAGACGCTCGGTTGGTTTTAATGCCACAGTCGCAAAAGTTTCTGCCGGAGCATCTGCACATGTCTTGACCGCTCAAGTATCAAATTTGAATTATACGATTGATGAGCTCAAACGCAACAATATTTGGATTGTGGGTGGGGATGAAACTGCGGCATCTACCTATTATGAGGCCGATTTCACAGGACCGCTGGGACTTGTCATCGGCTCTGAAGGCAAAGGATTACACCGGCTCGTAAAGGAAAAATGTGACTATCTTGTGCGTATTCCGATGTTCGGCAAGGTCAATTCTTTGAACGCCTCGGTCTCGACTGCTTTGTTGCTCTATGAGGCGAGACGGCAGAGAAGACTCAAGAAAGCGTCTGAATTTTGAGTTAGCTTGGAAAATTCATCATACCGACGAGTAAATTTGGGTACAAAACTGAAAGCTCACAAAAAGTTTTTGAGTCCTTTCGATTTTGGGGGGACAGGGAAATGGAACTGACAAAGAAAGTTGTTTTTTATTTCTTTTCTTCCGTGTCAGTTCTTTTTCTGTGTCCCTTTTTTCCTCGTCGGTTTAGGCGTTGATGTCTTTGCGAGCGTTTCTCAGCGAAGCAATATCCTTATTAGGCACGCCAGGAGATTGCTTCGGCAAAAAACGCCTCGCAATGACAGCTATGTTATTAGTCTCCTGTTCAAACACTACTTAGCTTTTTCTGTGTCCTTTTTGGACGTGGATATGTTAAAACCCATCTGTTGCTTCATATCCGGCGGCGCGCCATGGACTTTAATTTCTCCGAACTGCTTTTCATACTTGCTGATGTTTTCCTGAAGAGCGCTTAAAAACGATTTTGCGTGTTGCGGCGTCATGACGATCCGTGCGTAGACTTTGGTCTTTGGGACGCCTGGAAGCATACGTGTAAAATCGATGACAAATTCTGCCGGGGAGTGAGAGATGAGCGCTAAATTTGAGTAGATGCCCTCAGCTTCTTTTTCGCCTAATTCAACGTTAATTTGTTGGTTGCCGGTATTTTGCTGCATTTGATGACTCCTTTCGATTCATTCTGCAAATAATAATAACCAATTTTTGCTTAATAATCAAACCAAAAGTAAGCAATTGACATTCAGCGATTTTATTCTATATTACACTCAATTGGTCAAACAGGGCTTCGTGCTTTAATGTCGTTGGTGCCCAAACTAAGGCAGAATAATGATACGGCAAAATAATTTAATGGCAAAATGATTGA
>JBHHWX010000658.1:0-3240 GCA_046756745.1 bacterium
CGAAGTATGACAATCCGGATTACATCGTCTGGGATATCGATCCGCCGGAGAAGTCAAAGTTTAAGCAGGTTGTTGAGGCGGCTCTCAACTTGCGCGAGCTTATTGAGGGGTATGGCTATCATCCGTTTGTGAAGACCACCGGGGGCAAAGGGGCGCATGTTCTGGCCCCCATCGAGACAAAGTGGACATTTCACGAGGTGTTTGAAGCGGCGCAAGCGATCGCTAAATCGTTCGTGGGCAAGCATCAAAAAACCACGACACTGCACCTTAAAAAGGACGCGCGCAAAGGGAAAATTTTCATAGACATTTACCGTATCCGCAGCGGTCAGTCGATTGTTTCGCCGTATAGCGTGCGCGGTTTCTCAAAGGCGCCGGTCTCCATGCCATTGACTTGGGAAGAATTCGAGAATGTGAGCGACCCGAAGGAATTTAACATCCACACGGTTTTAGAAAAGGTTGTCCGTGAAGGCGACGCCTGGGAAGGTTTTCCGGCTTATGCTGCGCCTCTGCATACCAAACGCACAACCAAAAAGCAGGTCAAGCCGGCGAAGCCTGGCAGGACCTATAAAACGCCGGAAACTTTAGCAACTTATGAGAAAAAAAGACGCTTTGCAAAAACGCTCGAGCCAAGGCCAGAACTTGTGGGGGGAGACGGCAACCGCTGTGTGGTGCACCGGCATCACGCTTCGCGACTGCACTACGACTTGCGTTTAGAGCGCGATGGCGTCCTCAAATCTTGGGCTGTGCCCAGGGGACTGCCGCCGCGTCCAGGAATTAAACGGCTGGCTGTGGCTGTGGAAGATCATCCCATGAAATATCTCACATTTGAAGGCGAAATCCCGAAAGGGGAGTACGGCGGCGGCATGATGTGGATCTACGCTCTGGGAAAATACGAAATCACCAAAGAGAAAAAAGATGGCTTCTACTTCCGTTTACAAAGCCGCGAGCTTTCGGGCGAGTATCGCATCTACCGCATCAAAGGCAACGAGTGGCTGCTGGAGCGTCTGGACACGCCGCAAGTCGATTGGACCGGCGACAATGTCGAGTTTATGCTTTCGCAAAGCCGGAGGCAGCCGTTGGACTCGGAACATTATTTTTACGAAGTCAAGTGGGACGGCATCCGCGCCATGATTGCGCTCGATGAAGGCGAGATGACCCTACGCAGCCGCAATCAGCGCGATATCACGCACTTGTTCCCGGAGCTGCTCATACCGGAGCGCGCCTTTCGCGCTTCTTCTGCGCTCTTCGATGCGGAGATCGTCTGTCTGGACTCCAGTGGCCGTCCAGATTTTAAGAGAGTGATCAACCGAATCCAGCAAAGAGGAGAGCGCACGATTGAACGCGCCCGGGTGAAAAATCCCGTGGTCTGTTATGTGTTCGACTGTCTGTATTTGGACGGACGGGCCATTGTCAACGAGCCGCTCTTCCGGCGCCGGGAATGGCTAGCTGACGCCATCAAAAAGGAAACGCCGTATCGCGTCAGCGAGGTCGTCAACGAAGGGGAGCAGCTATTTGAGGCGGCGAAGAAGCTCGAGCTGGAAGGCATTATGGCAAAGGAAAAAAACAGCACATATCTGCCGGGCAAACGCAGCGCAAACTGGTTCAAGATAAAGATGCGGCAGACTGCCGACTGTCTCATTATCGGCTACACAAAGGGCAAAGGCGATCGCGCGGCTCTGTTCGGCGCTTTGCACTTATCGGTCAACAAAGAGGCCGGGCTGGAATATCGCGGCAAAGTGGGCACCGGGTTCGATTCCCGCGCCATGAAGCATGTTTACTCGGAGCTCAAAAAAATCCCTGAAGGCAAACGCCCGGTGAAAGAAAAGCCGCTTGATGACGCCAACACGATTTGGCTCGAACCGAAGCTTTATTGCGAAATTGAATACGCATCCTTGACTCACAAAGGAACGTACCGGGAGCCGGTGTTTGTGCGCTTGCGTCCGGATTTGATGCTCGAGTAGCGATTGTTCCATTGCTACATTGTTTCATTGTTTTTGCGTCATGACAATTTAGCAATGGGAATGGGGAATTTTTTAAAGAAAACTTTTTATTGCAAAAATCAACCGCGATGTTTATCTTTTGTTGCGTGATTGACAAAGGAGGGTGTAATTCTCACAAAAAGAACTATTTTTTTCAGAAATATGTTTAGCCTGAACTATTCATAAAAAAATTAACGCAGAGTTCGCCGAGAACGCTGAGTTACGCAGGTTAGTTTGTGATTAACCGAAAACTGCTAAAATAGCCGTAGCTGTCATTGCGAGTCCCGCGTTTTTTTGCGGGACGAAGCAATCTCCTGAGTAACGGAGGGAGACTGCTTCGCTGAAAAGCGCTCGCAGTGACCGCCTCATGTCGTTTTCGGTGAAGCGCTCGTTAGAAAAAAGAGGTGTACTATGAGAGCCATTTGGAGAGGACATATCCGTTTTTCATTGGTCACGATTCCTGTGCGCATCTACAGCGCCATCGAAACGTCCGAAACCATCCGCTTTAATCAACTGCACCGGGAGGACAACGGTCCCATCGGGTATGTGAAGAAATGCAAAAAGTGTAACGAGGTTGTGAAAAACGAAGATATTGTCAAAGGTTACAAGTACGAGCCGGATCAGTATGTGATCATCGAGCCGGACGATCTCGATAAAGTTAAATTGAAGAGTACGAAAATCATCGAGATCGAAGGTTTTGTGGATGCTTCGGAAGTGCATTCAACTCTGTTCGAGACTCCTTATTATGCCGGACCGGACGGCGATGTCGCGGCCAAAGCCTACGCACTGCTCTGTGCGTCCCTAAAGGAGACCGGTAAAGTCGGCGTCGGACGCGTTGTGCTGCGCGACCGCGAAAATGTGATGCTGCTTTCGTGTCAGGAAAACGGACTTCTGCTTTACCGGCTGCGCTATCCCCAGGAAGTTCGCAATATCCAGGACGTTCCACAGTTGAACGGGACGTCGTCGAGCGCCGAGGAGCTCACGTTAGCAAAAACCCTGGTGGACTCGATGACGGCAAAATTTACCGATATCGAGCTGCGGGACAGATACAAAGAGTCGGTCAGAGAAATTATCCAGGCGAAAATAGATGGAGAGGAGATCGTGACGGTCGAAGAAGAAGAGGCGCCGGTTGTGGATATTATGACGGCTCTCAAAGCCAGTATCGAGCAGGCCAAAGAGGAGAAAAGACCGATGCAGAAAGCCACCGGTAAAAAGAAGGCGTCTGCAACGGAAGCCAAATCGACAAAAGCGAAGAAGCGGA
>JBHHWX010000659.1:0-3223 GCA_046756745.1 bacterium
GAGCTTCTAACCGGCGCAGATAGCGGTCGGATCGCCACTCCTTAGCCAGCTCAACCGCCGCGCGGCTGAGATTCCCGCCATGCTGCTCCAAACGCTTCTCGAACTTCTCAAATAATGTGAACGCGTCGGCCGATGCTCCGGCAAAACCGGCAAGCACGGAATTGTGATATATTTGACGAATTTTATTTGCCTTCAACTTTAAAATAGAATTCCCGAAACTGACTTGTCCGTCGCCGCCCAACGCGCCTTTCCCGTCATGACGAACAGCTAATATTGTCGTGCTTCTAAATTGTTCCACTCTTAATCCAAATAGGTTATATTTTTCTGCGTAACCGTGATACCGGAATCATCATCTGTTCGCGGTATTTCGCGACAGTTCTGCGAGCGACGTTGAAGCCTTTTCCTTTTAACATCTCAGCGATTTTTTGATCATTCAAAGGCTTCGCCGGATCTTCTTCTTCGATAATTCCCTTGATAATCGACTTGATGGTTTTGTTGGAGACATCTTCTCCCGCGTCGCTGTGAATCCTCTCGCTAAAAAAGTGCTTCAGCTCAAAAACGCCAAACTCAGTCTGGACATACTTACCATTGGTCACCCGGCTGATGGTAGAAATATCCATTCCGATCTCATCGGCGATATCTTTGAGAATCATCGGTTTGAGATGTTGCGAGCCGTGTTCAAAAAAATCGCGTTGTTTATCGATAATCGTTTCCATCACTCGCAGAATTGTCGCGCGTCTCTGATGTATCGAATTGATAAGCCAGCGCGCGGACTCCAGACTCTGACGAATATAATCCCGGGTTTCTTTTGAAGATTTCTTTTTATCCAACAACAATTTTTTATAGGAATTATTGATTCGTAAATGAGGCACATTCCAATCATTCATACTGATTCGAAACTCGCCTTCATCATCTTTTTCGACTACCAGATCCGGCACAATAACATTAAGATGAAAAAGAACATAGCCATCGCCTGGCTTCGGGTTCAATTTGGTTATCTCTTCGATGGCGTCACGAATATCGTCCAACGTGATGTCCATCTTTTTTGCAATTTTTTCGTAGCGCTTATTCTTGAAGTCATCGAAGTGGTCCTTCAAAATTTCAATCGCTGTGTCGTAATACGGGTCTCGATCCAACTGTTGAATCAAAAGACACTCTTGCAGAGAGCGCGCGCCAATACCGACCGGCTCAAAACGTTGTATGGTCTTCAAGACTTTGTCTACGATATACTCCTCGACATCAAGATTCTCAGCGATCATTTCAACGGGATAAGTCAAATAGCCGTCTTCGTTGATACTCCAGATGATGTACTCCCCGATGACGAGCTCCTGTTCGGACAGGTCCGTCGTGTGCAGTTGACTGAGTAGATGCTCAGGCAAGGTTGTTTGAGCGACTTCAGGGCGTTCAAAAACCTCGGCGCTATCATCCTTGGGCATTTTAAAATCGTACGTATCCTCATCGTTAAGGATCGCGTCCCAATCGATCTCCTCCTTTTGAAATTCATCGATGGCATCGGACTCCAGCTCGCCATTTTCCTCTTTATCTTTTTCATCCGTCTCCAATTGCAATACATCCTCTTCTATTTCCTCTACGATTTCGAGATCTTCTTCCAACTCCAAGAGGGGATTCATCTCGAGCTCCATCTTGATTTTTTGTTCCAGACTTAAAACCGGTAACTGCAACAAAGAGGATAATAATACTTGTTGTGGAGATTGTTTGAGTTGTAAGCTTAGTCTCTGAACTAAATTTGGCATAACCGATCCTAGTTAACTTTCATCCTGTTCTATTCCTATCGATTCAGTTTAAATTTTTCACCTAAGTAAAGCCTACGAGCTGACGAATCGTTTGCTAAATACTCAGCCGTACCGGATTTCAACACGCTGCCATCGAACATAAGATAGGTGCGATCGGTGAGAGATAACGTTTCATGCACATTATGATCCGTTATTAAAACACCAATCCCTTTTTCTTTAAGCTGCATCACGATGTTTTGAATTTCCTCAACTGCAATCGGATCCACGCCGGCAAAAGGCTCATCTAATAAAATAAATTTTGGATTCGTAACCAAGGCCCGGGTTATCTCCACACGTCGGCGCTCGCCGCCGGAAAGCGTATAAGCCTTATTTTTTGCCAAATAAGCAATATTTAATTCTCCTAAAAGAGTTTCTAATCTGTTCTTGCGTTCGTGAGCACTCAAATCCAGCGTTTCTAAAATAGCCGTGATGTTCTGTTCAACGGTGAGTCTCTGAAAAATCGACTGTTCCTGGGAAAGATATCCGATCCCCATTCTCGCTCTTTTGTACATAGGATAACCGGTAATGTCTTCATCATTGAGATATATTTTCCCGCGGTTAGCTCGAATCAGACCTGTAATTATGTAAAATGTTGTTGTTTTTCCAGCGCCGTTCGGTCCAAGTAAACCGACTATTTCACCTTGCTCGACCTGTAAATCAACCTTATCGACCACTCGGCGCCGCTTGTAAAGTTTAACCAGTCCCTCAGCTTTGAGCATTTAACCTAATCAAATCTTAGGAGGCGAATATTTCCCGGACGAAAATTCGGGTTTACTGGTTACCTCGACACGCTGTAAAACGCCTGCTAAAAAAGTCACTTTGATTTTATCCCCGGAAACTTCATTGGCGCCTTTGTACTGATTATCTTCGATGACATGATAAACGCTCGTCGCCTGATGCTCGATAACGACGCGTTGCAATTGACCCTCTCGGAACAGAAAGTCCATTTCATACCCTGTCAATTTATTAACCCAACGGCCTTTGTTTAAGGTATCGGCGTCCGAAGCCACCATTGCAGAGCCCTTGACAAGAGCCCGCGATAATTGATTGTCTTTCATGAATATCGACAACGTATCCCCGGTAATTTCCCGATTCCGCTGCACAACTTTTGGCTCTCCGGTTAAAAGGGTACGCTCTTCCTTTTTGAAATAAGTCGCTTCCCGGCTAGTGGCTACGGTTTTTTCTTGCTTAATCACCACCGAACCCCGTACGTGCGTTTGCCCGAGGTCTTCGTGTAGCTCCATAGTGTCGCCAGCAACATGCATGAACTCACGGTCTAAGCTGTCGAGTTTCACTAAAACTGGGTGACCGACGATTTTACCATAACGTGTTTTTCTCCAGTATTCGGCGTATTCGCCTGTGACGATGTTCTTTTCAGCAATGTTGGCAATTCGAACGTCTCGCTCGGAGACGACTTTATTCTCATCTTG
>JBHHWX010000660.1:0-3208 GCA_046756745.1 bacterium
CAATTGTTTTTACAAAGCGCCAAACGCACCCGGGGACGGGTGCTTGAGCATTTTAGAGAGTTTTCGGTCAATTACTAAAGGGTAAGCTTTGTTGACGCAACGGTGTGAAGGAAATTCACATAACAACCCCCATTAGCACATGTGTCCCGTGCTAGCCGAGGCCGTGCAGGAGTGAAAGTGAAAGAGGCGATAACAGATTTGTGGTTTATGAAATTATCAGGCGGGAGGCGTGGCCGAAAAGAATTTTTTCTTAACGACGGCTGTCCAAAAAGTCATTGTCTTTGCGAGCGAAGCGAAGCAGTCTCATAATTCTGAGCACAGAATCACCCTATTGCTTCGTCGTCCCGACATTCATTATTGTAACATGAAGGAAGAATCGGGACTCCTCGCAAAGACATTTTTTGCCATTCTTGTACAAACCCTTAGAAACGCGGTCGGAAAAGCCTAAATCACATCCCGACCGCGTTTCTAGATAAACTCACCGACACTTTAAAACTTGGGCGCTTTACACTTCACAAATTTTAGAATTTGGGATTTGTTGAATTGGGATTTTTGCACTAATACCCGGCTGCCTGTCCATCTTTCCGCGACTCGGAAGCCCCGTAATAAACCTTGTTCTGCCAATCGATCATAATGCCCTGATACCCGCCGTAACTGCCCACGTTGTAGCTGATGCGGTGTCCCATGAGAACCAGCTTCCGAATCACCTCGTAGTCGACTCCTGTTTCCAGGAAGACGCGTCCACCGTCGGTCATTTTTTCGCCGGTCGGCTGCGAGGAGCCCTGGTGCAAAATACGCGGTGCGTCCCCGGCTTCTTGCACGTTCATACCAAAATCGATGATGTTGATGACGATCTGAGCGTGGCCTTGCGGCTGAGTCGCTCCGCCCATGACCCCAAAGCTCATAAACGGTTTGCCATCTTTAGTGATAAAAGCCGGAATGATGGTGTGGAACGGCCGTTTACCTGGAGCATAGGTGTTGAAGTGCCCTTCCTCTAATGTGAAAAGCTCGCCGCGATCTTGAAAAATAAACCCTAATCCGTCCGGGGAAAGGCCCGTACCCATCCCGCGGTAGTTACTCTGAATCAGTGAAACCATGTTGCCATCTTTATCAGCCGTGGTCAAATAAATGGTATCGCCGGCCTGTAGCGCCGGATTGCCGGCGTCGTATCGTTTCGACGCGCGCTGAGAATCGACGAGCTTTCTTCTTTCATCGGCGTATGCTTTCGAGATGAGCTGCTTGACCGGGATGTCGTTAAAATCCGGGTCGGCATAAAACTTGGCGCGGTCCTCGAAAGCCAGCTTCTTGGCTTCGATGAAATGATGAATGTACTCAACGCTGCCAAACCCCCAGCTTTTAATATCGTATCCCTCTAAGATATTCAGAATTTGTAAAGCGGCAATGCCCTGGCCGTTGGGGGGCAGCTCCCATACGTCGTAGCCGCGGTAGTTGGTCGAGACCGGCTCCACCCACTCGGATTTGTGCGTGGCCAGGTCTTCATAGGACAGAAATCCGCCGACGCGTTTCATGAATTTGTCCATGATTTTCGCAAGCTCGCCTTTGTAAAAAACATCCCGGCCGCCCTGGGCGATTTTTTCGAGCGTGTTGGCGAGTTTTGGATTTTTAAAAATCTCGCCTTTTTGGGGCGCGCGTCCGTTCGGCATGAAAGTTTCTTTGAAGCCCTCGAATTGCTGCAGCACCGGCACGCTCCTGTTCCAGTAACCGGCTATAAGCTCGGAAAGGGGAAAGCCCTCGCGGGCATACTTGATGGCCGGAGCGAGGAGGGTTTTCATGGGTAGGCTGCCCAACTTTTTATTCAGCTCGAACCAGCCGTCGACGCAACCGGGTACGCTCACCGGCAGGGGGCCGTGGCTCGGAATTTTTGTCAAGCCTTGCTTTTTGAAATAATCTAAGGTCAGCGATTTGGGAGACCGCCCGCTGGCGTTGAGCCCGTAAAGTTGTTGGGTTTTGGCGTCCCAGACGATGGCGAACAGATCCCCACCCATACCGTTGCCGGTAGGTTCCACCAAGCCCAGCATGGCATTCGCCGCGATGGCCGCATCGATGGCATTACCGCCTTGTTTCAGAATATCCAAAGCGACTTGCGTTGCCAAAGGTTGACTGGTGGCCGCTATACCGTTGCGTGCAATGACTTCCGAACGGGTCGCAAAAGCGCGTCCTGTAATGCGATCTTGTGCCATAACAGTGGATAAGATACAAAAAACAACGGATAAAACGAAAATTATTTTTTTCATTATTCCTCCCAATTTTTCATAGTTACGAAGTGATTAAAATGGACTCATGGCGAGCTGTCTTTTCAATGACATCAATCCATAATCGTTTACAATTTAAAATCAATTTCTCTCAAAGTCAATGTTTAACTACCTATTCTCACTTGCCCGAAGGCTTCCGGGGCAAGGGTGAATTCCTGCTTCGCTCGACGGGAACGCTTTCGCTGAGAGGTTTTTTGATCGCGTATTTTTCGAGTTTTCGGTCAATCGCTGCTGAGTGTCTGAACGAAAAAGGCCGGGATAATTTCTTCTTTGTAAAGTTTCTTAAACTCTGCGAATTTACCGGGTTGGATTTTCGGCGATACCATGCGCATGTGCATCGATTGCGCTTCTTCCCCAGGCTGAATTTTCGAAACGGATTCTTCAACTACCGGATAGGATGTCACCACCGGGTCCTCTGCAACGGGTTCGAATTGCAGGGCGAAATCTTCCGATAACTGAATTTTCCATTCGGTGGGATCGGACATGAAAGGTTTTAATAGATCAAGAAGTTTTTGAAAGAGGCCGCCTTTCTCATAATTTTCTGCGTGCTTTTGGGTATCCCAAAGCGTCATAGAAAGAAACTCATTCGGCTCTTGGGAGCTTTGAATTAAACGGGCACATAAACAACCGGGGGTTTTTTGCAACTCCGGCAAGATTTTTTCTTTGTAGACTCTTTCAATGCCTACAATTTTTTCGGGATTCATTTTTGCCTGAACAACGCGCATAAACATAGCAAATCCTCCTGATTCAAAAATCGAGATTTAAAGGATACAGTCCTTGGTTCATCATTCCGTGGGGGATTCTCTCCGGCGGATGACGGACCGAGCAAGGGGGTAAAGTCCCCAACGATCAGGCCCGCGTAGAGATCTCCGTGTCTTCGGCGAGGTAATGGAGCCACTTCTTTCAAGCGAAGTCTTGGAAGAAGTTAGGCGCTT
>JBHHWX010000661.1:0-3206 GCA_046756745.1 bacterium
AATACGTTTTCATACCGGAGAAGCGAAATATTTTCCGCCCTGAAGTTAGCCCCCACAGAAATTGAGCGATTCAATTTCGAGTCAAATAAAACCGGTTCTTCTTTGGAGCCAAGGAGTTTCATATAGAGATGAGTTTGCGAGTAGGTCAATCCAAACTCCGTGCGTTTCCCGCCTCCCGTACGGTTCACATGACATTGCGAACATTTGAAACCTGTTCGCAAAGCAAGATACGGTTCCGCTTTGGCAGATCTTATTTCAATGACAAAAGCGAGACTCATACCATAAAGAAGTATCAGAAGAAGTGTCGTAGGTCTTTTGAACATGCTCGTTCCTCATGAATAGTGTTCGTTTTGTTCAGATTGTAGACTTACGGCAAGACATGAATCCGTATGACAAGCCGACAACATTGTTTTATACGGGGATCTGCCGCGCTGGGTCCATCCACAGCTACCGGACGAATGACAAGTCAGAGTCGTTTCCGTATGAAGACTAATTATCCGGCGCACCTTCTTCGATCCAATCCCGAATGAGTTGTATGGCATTTTGTGAAAGAAAAGGCGGCCCATCAAGCGGCATTCGACTTCCGGATTTGGGCGAAGCGGAAGAGATTTTTTGAATGAGGTAACTCCCGTCCGGGTCCCCGGGTAACACCCGCATGACGGGCGCGGTATCAGGCAGCTCAAACGTGGGCTGACTGACTATCTTGTTGTAAGAATTACCTCGCGTTAAATCCAGACCGTTATCCTGATTCCCCCCGGTTTGTATAAACCCAATGCCTCCCGGGGAATGACACCGTGTACAATTTGTGTCGAAGATAGGCTGAATTTGGGTTGCATAGCCCTCGGCTGTCCCCTCCGGATCGCCGTTACTCGTCAACCCAATGCCATCTCCACGGCACGAGCTTAACGCGATCAAGCAAACAAAGCAGAGTCCGATCAGCAGACTTGGGCACCTTTGCTTCATCCTATCTATCATATGTAGCCATTCCTTCTTCTGTTGCGTATGAGACCGAATACTCATCAATAAGCTCTAAGCCCCGTCCCCGGGGAGTCGTAATCAGTTGTTTTTACGAAGTCCACACGCACCCGGGGACGGGTGCGAGAGCATTTTAGAGAGTTTTCGTTCAGACACTATTTAGTTATTTCGGTGTCGCTGCCAAAAATGCGACGGAACATACCGGGCTTTTTTGAGAGTGATTTGACGTAATGCACTAACGACCAGCGCCGGCGATCAACCAATTCTTCTTGTTCCTTTTCCGTCATGTTCCCGAGTTGTTCTTCAGTCGGTTGTATATTCAAGTAAGTTTTTAAAACCGCTACCTCCATCGCGGAAAAAGATTCTTTGTAAAGAGAAAGATCGTCTATGCTGTCGCCGCCAAATAAAAAAGCTTCGGCATACGCTGGCATCGGCGTTCCGTTTAGGCCGGTGCTGAATGTACGATAGACGCTTTGTAGATCATCCCCGCCTTTGAACTTGCCAAGTGTGAAGTTGAACGGTTTGATTCTGTGCCCCCAATCATCGACTAACGTTTTCGCCGATTTGCCATCCCCTTTTCCTTTAACGCCGTGACAGGCCCAGCATTCCATAAGCATGTAAAGGCTCAGACCTTCGACCAGGCTTTCGGGCGTTTCCTCGGGCGGGTCGCCTATCTCGATGGGATCTCCCTGGCCATAACGGTCAAATTTTTTCGAAAAAGTTTTGATATAGGCAACCACATCACGCCGCTCCTGTTCCGTTAGCAGGTCTTTCCATGCCGGCATCATCGTTCTTGGAATGCCATGAGTGATTGTGCGATACAGATCTTTGTTAGTCGGGAGCTCTCCACTTGGGGTCGACCGAAACTTGTAGACACCCCGGGTAAAATCTCTGGGAAGTGGATCGAGATACTTGGCGCCGGAACCTTCGCCATCTCCAAGAGACCCGTGGCATGACACACAGGCTCGATCATAAATCTGTTTTCCGCGAAATGCAGCAGCCAATTGCTCAGATTTACTTAGTTCTGATCTTTTGTCATCAGCGGTTTGTGCTATTAATGAGACTGCCCAAGCGGAGACCGCAAACGCAAGTATGAGCAACCCTGGCTTACGCCATTGTGATTTTTGACGTATCATAAGTTTTCTTCTCCAATTAGAATCCCTGACTGTTGGCTCGTACTCGAATTCGTCCTTTCTGGCCTTTGTGTAATGTACACTCATAATCGTAGTCGCCTTCATCTGGGAATGTGCGCGAAACTTCTGTTCCGGGTTCGGAGTCGGGAATATCGCCTCCGGGTGGAGTTTCATCTTTAAAAGTCACATTGTGTGTCGTCCCTGAGAACTTCCAGACTACGGTATCACCGGGTTCGATCTCCACTCTTTCCGGACTGAAGTTTGTGCCTGGAGTCGTCACCGTCACCTTGTTGCCAGCGTCCGGGGGCGGAGGATTGGTATTTACATTTATGACGCCGGCCATGCCTTGTCCTCCTCTATCTCCGTGAAACACACAGAAGTAGGGTAAACGGGTACCGGATTGGGCGTCCGCCGGCACGGTCCAGCTAAAGGAGCCTCCGGTACTGACCGTTCCCGAATCCCAGATGCCGGTATCGCTGGTCGAGGTGTGCTTTTTCTGACCGACATTATCCCAGGTGATGGTTGCTCCCGGTTTCACGGCCACTTCTCTCGGCGAAAAGAAGTTATCTTTCATCGATATGGTGACATCGCCTCCGCCAGGCGGCGGAGGCGGCTCATCCACTGTGATGGCTACGGTCGCCTCTGCGGTCAAGCCTTCTCTTTGCGCCACGACTTTTGCGGTATAGGTCCCGGCAGCGTCATAAGTACAGACATCGGCGGCGGTGTAAAAATCCGCATCGGTGGTCAATTCGTGTTCGAAGAGTGCGTCGTTGCTGCAATCGAAGCGATAGGTGATGGCTCCTGTTGCCGTGCCGCTGACTTGTGCGCTGAGGTCGACTCCCTGCAAAGGCGCCTCTCCAGCAGCCGGGTCGGCGCTGAGGGATACGGATAGGGTGGGTCCGGTTGGCGGAGCGCTGTCTACGTGAATGACGCCAGCCATACCGATGCCGCCCTTATCGCCGTGAAAGACACAATAGTAGGGGAAAGGGGTACCTGATTGGGCGTCTGCCGGCACTATCCAGCTATATGAGGCGTTCGGATCCATGGTTCCCGAATCCCAGATGCCGTTGTCGCTGGTCGAGGTGTGCGGCCGGGCGC
>JBHHWX010000662.1:0-3185 GCA_046756745.1 bacterium
TAAGCATCTGATGCCAAAAAGGGAAGATGCGCTTGGCCGGATGGATACAATTTTCATATAGTATGGGATCCCGTATTTTTCGATACATTTGCTGTAGTCAATCGTATTCACTTCAATTATCTTATTCCGTGTTCCGAGCTTCTCGCATCGTTGTGTCCAGTTAGAATCAATTGTACTCCATTTTGAATTATCAAGATTTTTGTAAAATTTGATAGTATCAGATGAGGCATCTTCGACAATCGCACCCTCGACAATTGTTAATTGATTATTCGCAATTTCCTTTCGGAATCTTTCCTGATTTTGTTTGACAAGTTCAGAATTTGCCTCAAATGCGATAACCCGAAACCCTTTCTTCAAATAAAATTCTGTATCTTCACCGATGTTCATCCCGACATCATAAATAAGATCTGGGAACCTCTGTACAGTTTTCAATTTTTCCATCGGTTAACGAGAATATAGTGCGTGACATTTGGTATTTGCGGCTTCGCCACACTATGCCGATCCGTGTAGATAAATGGCCTTCGATATATATGAATGGGAAATTTGACTACATGAGGTTAAAAGAACGTCGACTTCCTCAATCTTCGGTTAATGATATCAAAAAATGGAAATAAAATCAAGTTAAAGCTTGAGAAGGCGGGTGAATTTCGCTAAGATGGTGCGATTTGTGGTGGTCAAACTATTTCGGGTATTCCAAGCGTCGTTGTAAACCAGATAAAAGTCACTGCCGGGCGAATGAATGAAATTGACCAGAACGTTGCTGATGAGCCGATTTTTAAGATGGTTCCATTGAATGTAAGCTTTGATGAAAAGATTTGGACTAAAAGAGTAGACAAATCGCGCACCTAAAATAGTGGTTGTAAATTTTCCTTTTTCAAATGGAACATTTATGCGATTCCATTCGAATGTCATATCAAAACCGAAATTATCGTTCGGTTTAAAATAGTTCTCTAAACTTACCCCCCAAAAGGTCCCGTCATAAAATGTGCCGCCGACAACCTGTGCAAATCCACTCATTTTTTGGCTCAAGTCCGAGCTGTAGGAAGCGCCGAAAATATTATATTTGTAGACGCCGCCTGGGATGGTTGTCCCTTCTAAATCGATTCCGGAAACAGGAATGCGATCAAAATAATTGATAAATCCGAGATGAAAATAGGATTCGTTTTGAAAAAGATTGAGGATATTGCCGCTGAAGGTTCTGTATTGCAGCTCGTTTTGATGATTGGTAATATATTCCATTTCGTATGAAAAATTGGATTTTCTTAAATTTAAAAATTTCGGCCTGGGGCTGAGTTCAATAAAAACGTTATATTTACGAATGTCCCTCCACAGCAAAAAACCCATTTCCGGATTAAAGTTTGCCCCAATATCGGTGAAGGAGGCTCGAGTGAAGGCATTGTCATTGCCCCAGGAAATATCCAGGAATCCATTGGTGTCTTTGCCTCGCCAACCTGGGGTAAATGTTTTCGCAAGATACCCCTTCGCAGTCATATTGTTATCGAAGGAAAACATTCCATCTACTGCGATTGTCCGGTTGTATGCGCCGCCTTTTGTCGGGTCCTTACTGAGCCCCATGAAGCCAATATAGGAACGTTGAAAAACATCTCGTTTGACTCTCAACGCCGCGTAATTGGTGGATTCAACAATCTCACCGGCGAAAGATGATTTTTGGGTAAACACGTTCAACAGCCCTAACTCGTATGGGCCCTCTTTCCCGGTGACTTTAACGCCGCCGACTATGGGAATTTGATGGAAACCGCCATCATTAATATTTTCGTGTAGTCCTATATTTCTGCTAAAAAAAAGCAGAGTAAACGGTTCAAAACTTGTCTCCTCGCCAATGTTAAAGATATCCTGCCCTTCAAGGAAAAAGTCGCGTTTTTCCGGGAAAAAAAGATTAAAGCGGGTCAAATTCACTTGTTCTTGGTCGGCTTCTACCTGGGCAAAATCGGTATTGAGCGTAATGTCGGAAATAATATTTGTCGTCAAGCGAACCTTTGTATCTAATCCTACGTCCAGCCGTTTTTCTGTATCCTCAAAGGCGCCAAAGATTTTTTCGATTCCGCTGACAACATACGGTTTAAATTGGAAACGGGTGTGATGACTGACGTTTCTAACCCCTCTCAGGACGCCGAATTTGGAGGCCTTGAATTTTCCGGTATTATTAAAATCATCATACCTGGATATCGGCGACCAGTAGGATTCTTCGCGTTTTCGGGGAATATATCGGCCGAAGTTGATCCCCCAGGTGAGCTCATAATCATTCTTAAAGCGGAGGGTCTCGAACGGAATCGCAACCTCAGCCGTCCAGCCGTACCTGTCTCTTCTGGCAGAGCTGAACCAGACGCCATTCCAGTCCCAATTGATATGTGTCCCTTCGGTTTTGATCTCCGAGTCCAACCTGGCGCCCAAAGAATTAGTGGCGAAATAATAAGCATTTCTTTTATCGTGAAAGGTATCGATGATAATTTCGAAATAATCGTTATCAGAGAGGTCCGAATCCCGGCGCATTTCATTTGCAACAATTTTACCCGGAGACCGGTCGAAACACCGAATTCCGAAATAGACGTTTTTATCATCATAGGTGATGAGGACGAACGTGCGTTCAGAAGCGGCCATGCCTTCCTCAGGCTCCTTTTGAGTGAAGCCAAAAATGAAAGAAGCGTTCTTCCATTCGTTTTTGCTTAATTTTCCATCCAGAGTTGGTGCGGCCAAGATAGGGTAAACGTTAATCGAAAATAGATTGTTTTTATTCTTACTTCCGGAGTGTAGGGTAACCACTGTGCTGAATGAGAAAAAAACTAAGCAGAGAAATTGTATAAAAATATTTCTCATAGGCAAGTTACATCGGCAATATTTTCCCTAAACTTTTCAAATACCTGTTTGGTTCAGGCTCATCCTGCTCAGGAATCTAATAGTGTTCATCATTATAAAATATAAAGAAATATTAAAATAATGTCAAAGAAAAAGTAAGATAAGGTCGATTTAAGAAATTGGAAATTCGCTTGACTCTCATCTTTTATTTGTCTATATTTTTTATTCGCAAAATGATGAGTGAGTTTGTGAGTAAAAGAGAAAAATACGGACGTAAAAACAAACGCCAAACAGCAATTCCATATTCTAAGAATAATTATCGACTTTTTGGACTTGCGATTTTGGTTTTAGTAACCGGCTATTTTGCATTG
>JBHHWX010000663.1:0-3185 GCA_046756745.1 bacterium
TGATAATCTTCTCCATGGCGGTGCCTCCTTCCTTTTTTAGGTTTTGGTCAACCTTGGAAGGGTATCACCGCCTTTACCTTTTTACACACCTTTTTATATTAGCCCGTCAAAAGTGATTGTCGCAGGAGGACACTAAATGAAAATTGCTTTTGTTGAGATTCAAAACTTCCGGAAACTAAAGGCGTGTCGCGTCGAGATCGCGGCACAGGAAACGATTTTTGTCGGTGCGAATAACAGCGGCAAGACTTCCGCTATGGACGCATTGATCCTCTTTCTCAAAAAGAGTCGCCGAAAAGATTTTGCGACTACAGACTTCACTCTTTCGAACTGGTCATCTATTAATAAACTCGGGGCACGGTGGACAGCTGCCAGCGATGAAGAAGAACCAGACCTCACACTCGAATCTTGGTTGCCTTATTTGCCTGCTATTGATATCTGGCTCAAGGCTGAAGAGAAAGATATTCACCGTATTGCCCATCTTCTTCCGACGCTTGATTGGACGTTGGGGGAACTGCTGGGAGTAAGACTCGTCTTCGCACCCAAGAAGGTAGAGCAGATTTACAAAGACTTCCGAGAGTCTTACAAGTCGGCACGTAAAGCAGAGTCAGCTTCTTCAAAAAATGAGTCACCATTGTCCCTCTGGCCAAACTCATTGAGGGAGTTTCTGGATCGAGAGCTTCACAGGTATTTTGAGGTGAAGTCATACATATTGGATCCCGCGCATTGCCACAATCCAGAGAAAGGTATGGCGAAGCCACAATCTCTTCCTGCCGACAGTGATACGCTGGAGAAGGAGCCATTTGATGGCCTATTTAAGATAGACGTGATTACCGCTCAACGAGGCTTCTCTGATCCTAAGACAGAGTATGACTCGCATAGCGACTTTGCCAGTCTATCGACGCAATTAAGACGATATTTCGCGAAACATCTGGATCCTTCAAACACGCCGGATCCCAGTGATGTTGAGGCTCTTCAGGCGATCGAAGCGGCCAAAACGATTTTCGACGAGAAGCTCAAGACGAGTTTCAAGCCAGCAATAGGTGAGCTTGAGGGACTCAATTACCCAGGCTTCAGCGATCCTCGGATATCCGTAACAAGCAAGATTAATCCTGTTGACAGCCTAGATCACAAGACAGCGGTCCAATTCAATCTGCCGGGCGCAGATGCGTTATCTTTGCCTGAGAAGTACAATGGGCTGGGCTACCAGAATCTCATTTCGATGATATTCAGCCTGATCCGGTTCAGGGACGAATGGATGCTCGTTGGCAAGGCGGCAAAGAACCAAAATGCTGGGAGTGCAGCTATTGAGCCCTTGCACTTAGTGCTCATCGAAGAGCCCGAGGCTCACCTGCACGTTCAGGTACAGCAGGTATTCATCAAGAAGGCTTACAAAGTGCTCCGTGGTCATGCTGCACTTAAGGATAGTTCGTTCAGCACGCAGCTGATCGTTAGCACCCACTCGTCACATATTGCCCACGAGTTGGACTTCACCTGTCTGCGGTATTTCCGACGCGAACCAGCCACGAAGCATGGTGAAATACCTACAGCAACGATTGTGAATTTGTCCAAGACGTTTGGTGGCCACGATGAAACATCCAGGTTCGCTACCCGCTACCTACGGACAACTCACTGCGACTTGTTCTTCGCCGATGCAGCCATTCTCTTAGAGGGATCGGCTGAACGGATACTAGTTCCCCACTTCATAAGGACAAAGTTTCCCAAGCTCAATCAGAGCTATATATCACTGCTAGAGATCGGCGGTGCCCATGCACATCGCTTAAAGCCGTTGTTGGAAACTCTTGGGATCCTATCTCTGATCGTCACCGACTTGGACTCTATTGATAAGTCTGGCAAATCCAAAGCACTTCCCGAACGCGGCAAGGGGTATCGGACGAGAAACACCACGCTTAAAGACTGGGTGCCTAAGAAAGAATCACTGGATGATCTACTTGATCTGACAAACGGTGCCAAGGAGACAGCGAATCACTTCGTTAGGGTAGCGTACCAATGCCCAATCACCGTGAAGTATAAGGAGAGTGAAGGCAAAGAGGAGGCAATTCCATATACATTTGAGGACTCTTTGGCTTTAACGAATCTTAAGCTGTTTAGGGGTTACGAAGAACCAATAGGTCTACTGAAGAAGCTTAAAACTGCTCTGAGGAGTGATACGCTCAAAGATGCCAGTCAGTGCATGTTTACCAACCTAGAAAAGGGCAGCAAAGCTGAGATGGCCCTGGAAATACTCTACCTCACTAAACCAGGTGACGTGATACCGCCAGCCTACATTTCTGACGGTCTTAAGTGGCTTGAAGAGGCCCTTGACGCGAGAAAGCTGGACGTTTTGGTCACGGAATCAGTAGAGGTGAAGAATGCCTGACGCTATAACTAAAGAAGAAGAGTTAAGGAAGACAATTGACTCGTGTCTCGACCTAGAGAAGCCCAGGAGTCTCTTCCTCTATGCGGGTGCCGGTACCGGTAAGACAAGAGCCGTTGTTGGGGCAATGGAAAGCATCCGAGATCGTTACGGAGAGCAGTTCCGGCAAACGGATCAGAGAGTAGCCGTAATAACTTATACCAATGCTGCATGCGAAGAAATCAGACGCAGAATGGACTTCGATCCTATCTTTGCGGTATCCACGATTCACAGTTTCGCTTGGGAGCAAATCCGCTTGTACCACAAGGATATCTCTGCTTGGCTCCGTGTTTACTTGTCTGAGGAAATCGATGAGCTTAGCGAGAAGCAAAAGTCTGGCAGGGCTGGAACCAAGGCCGCAGCTGAACGAGAGGTGCAAATTGAGTCGAAAAATAAACGACTGCAGCTTCTCGAAACGATCAAGCATTTCACATACAATCCTAACGGCGAGAACATCGGGAAAAATTCGCTCAACCATGCTGAAGTAATTGCTATTTCAGCGGAATTTGTAGCTAATAAGCCACTCATGCAGCAAGTGTTGATTCGGAAATATCCTATTTTGCTTGTTGATGAAAGCCAGGACATGCAGAAAGACTTAGTTGATGCGTTTTTCGCACTTCAGACGCAGCACCCAAACGAATTCAGCCTTTTTCTGTTCGGCGATACTATGCAGCGTATATATGCGGATGGGAAGATCGGACTGGAGCAGGCTATCCCGGGTGATTGGGAAAAGCCTGCCATCACCATCAACCACAGGTGCCCTAAGCGTATT
>JBHHWX010000664.1:0-3180 GCA_046756745.1 bacterium
TCCCGGAAACCCCGATGAAAGACAATGAGCTGTGGGAAGACGAGGCCGCAGCCATCGTCCGGTATTTGCAAAGCTTGCGATGACCTCCACCTACAAAAATGAGTGATACCTATGAACACAACCAAAGATCAAGAATACTATATCGCACCTCTGAAATACGATTGGCTCACCGATATGTACGATCTGGTTTTGCGTTGGACGATGCGAGAGGAAAGGTTCAAACGCGCGCTCATCGACCAGGCAAACATCACCTCTGGCCATCGCGTGCTCGATCTCGGCTGCGGTACGGCCACGTTGACGCTGCTCATCGAGCAACTGCACCCGCAAGCCGAGGTCGTCGGTCTCGATGGCGACGACAAAGTGCTGACCATCGCCCGCAACAAGATTGGCAAGGCCGGAAGCGACATCGCGCTGAAAAAAGGGTTGGCGCATCGAATGGATTTCGCCGACCACAGCTTCAATCGCGTGCTGTCGAGCCTGGTTTTTCACCATCTCACACCAGAGCACAAGCGCCGGGCGGCGGCCGAGATTTACCGCATTCTCAAACCGGGAGGCGAGCTACATGTGGCCGACTGGGGCAAAGCGCAGAATGCCCTGATGCGCTGCGCTTTTTTCATGGTGCAACTGCTCGACGGTTTTGCCACCACAACCGAAAACGTCCGGGGCAAGCTACCACAAATTTTTCGTGATGCGCGCTTCGAGTTTGTTCGGGAAACAAGGCGTTTCACAACGCCTTTTGGCACGTTGTCGCTCTATGCAGGGATAAAAGGAAAATGAAAAACTCAGCCATGCTGAGTATAAATTCAAAACACATAATAATTCTACTTCGGTAAATTAAAAAAGTGCTTGTAACTTATTGTAAAATTATTATATTATAGCATGGCAAGGTCACCAACAAAATTTCCAACCTAAACCAGGAGAACCTCAAATCATGAGTCTTCTGGGGGCCCCTTCGGGGGCCTCCCCCAAGATTTTCAGTCCTTCCATGCGCGTTTTTCTCGTTTCTTCATCGTAAAGACGAAATCCGTCTTTACGCAGGCTTACCATTATCTCTGTGGCCTGGTGCAATCAGACAAAGCCAATATCGAGAAAATGGTCGAAGCCGTGCCGGATTCAGAATGGGAATCGATCCAGCACTTTATTTCAAATTCCCCGTGGGATCATCGCGGTCTCGTCGACCAGCTCTCCAGGGATGCCAACGAACAGGTAGGCGGCACACCCGATAGCTTCTTTCTGGTGGACGAATCCGCTTTCAGCAAAAAAGGCCGTAGCTCGGTCGGGGTCGCCCGCCAGTGGAATGGCCGGCTGGGCAAGGTCGATAATTGCCAGGTTGGCGTCTTCGGCGCCCTGGGGTGTCAGGATAAAGTCACCCTGACGGACATGCGTCTGTTTCTTCCCAAAGAATGGACAGACGACAAAGATCGGTGCAAGAAAGCTGGCGTGCCTGAAGAAGCGATGAAATATCAGAGTAAAATCGATCTTGCACTGGATATTATCGAAAACGCCCAGGTTAACAAACTGGGATTCGCGTGGGTTGGCGCGGATAGTTTTTATGGCAGAGACAGCTATTTCAGGCGATCTCTTGCCAACAAAGAACTCGTTTATATGGTCGATATCCCCAAAGATACGACCATATATCTTGAAGACCCCAAGCCTTCGGTTCCGCCAAGGAAGTCGAAAAAGGGACCGGCGCCGAAAAGATTGCGGGCGTCTGTTGACGGTTTCAAACTTGAAAAATGGGTCGAAGACCAACCCCAAGAAGCCTTCACCAAGCTCACCATTCGAGAGGGAACCAAGGGTGCGATGAAGGCAAGGGTCTTGCACCGGATCATCTGGCTTTGGGACGGTGAATCTGAGGAAGCTGAGAAAGTTCATCTCGTCGTCTCCATCAAAGGCAAAAAGAGCCGGAAAATCAAATACAGCGTCAGCAATGCCGCAGATGATACGACCAGAGAGCGACTTGCCTATGTACAAGCGCAGCGATACTGGGTGGAACGCGCGCTGCAGAATGGCAAAAGCGAGGTCGGCATGGCTGACTATCAGGTGCGTGGTTGGAGGGCCTGGCATCATCACATGGCCATAGTGATGATGGCGATGCTGTTTATGCTTATGACAAAGACCAAACATCAGGAACAGTACAAACTGCTTTCCGCCTCCGATATCAGAATCCTGCTCGAAGAATTTCTGCCAAAACGAAAGACATCAAAGGAAGAAGTGATCAGGCAGATGGAAGAAAGACACCGTAAACGACAAAAAGATATAGACTTAAATAGAAAAACATAATTTACCGAAGTAGTACTACGCTTTCCCAAAATAGAACAAGGAGATTCGTTCTGGGTGGGAATATCATTTTTTATTTCACTTGACTTTTCATACGGTTGTCAGTATCATCATAATACAATCTTACCAAGATGTAAAATCAGGACAGGCTTTATTTTTGAAAAGACGAATCAAGAAGTTTCGCCTGCACGATCTTGCTGATTTATACACACCACCTTTGCGATCATATACCGGACAAAGCCCATCCTGAAACGCCTGTGATTAATTCGAATAACTTGAACCCAGACCAAAAGGAGGGTATGCTCATGAGGAAGAAGCAAACACAAAGCCGTTTCGAGTGTTTTGTCGGTCTGTGCTTTTTCATCTCCTTGATTATCGGATGCAGTCCGCGCTATGAAGAAATGCCGATCACAACCTCTTCAGCAGATGCACGGAAGCTGTTTATCGAGGCGAGAGATCTTTACGAGAACTTGAACGAGGATGAAGCCAGAGAATTGTTTTACCAGGCCATTGAAAAGGATCAAAACTTCGCACTCTGCCATTATTATCTCGCGAATGCGGCTGCGTCTGCTCTCGATTACCACACGCATCTCGTCATGGCAGTCCAGCTCGCTCCGAAAGTTTCCGAAGGGGAAAGGCTGCTCATCGAGTCCATGCTCGCAAGTGCAGAAAATAATCCCGTGAAAGCCAGAAAGAAAATGGAAGAACTTGTGCAACTTTATCCGAACGACAAACGCGCACGTCGCATGCTCGGCTATATCTTTCGCGGCGTCGACGAGGATCGAGCGATCCAGGAATACGAAATGGCGATAAAGCTGGACAAAAACTATGCGCCGGCATATAATAATTTAGGTTATGCCTACCAAAGAAAAGCGGAGTACGACAAGGCCATCGAGGCAT
>JBHHWX010000665.1:0-3175 GCA_046756745.1 bacterium
AGTTGGCAGCTTCAAAATAGTGGCAGTGATAGATCGCTCAGGAGAGTCACTTTTGTGGATACGCTGCATGGTTGGGTTGTCGAAAGTGGTGGAGGGATTATCTCTACCTCGGATGGCGGCCTCACCTGGCAGCCGCAGAACACCATTGAGAACTTTGCTTCAATCAGCGTTTATTTTCTCAACAGAGAATATGGCTGGGCTGTTGGAGGCCTCGATATCTTACTTGAGACCAGAGATGGCGGCGCAACCTGGGAGAAACGTTATGAAAGAGATCCCGGCGTATTTTTAGGAGTCTTTTTCCTTGATGAAAACATCGGCTGGATTGTAGGCGCTGCCGTAAGCATAATAGAGGACAACTTTGACGATGGACTCATATTACATACAGAAGATGGAGGACAAACCTGGCAGGAACAGTTGCAGCCGGTGGGCAGACATTTTAAGAAAGGAATAAAGAATGACACATGAAACCGTTGTAATGGTCGTATTGTTATCAGCAGTGTTCACCATGACCGGTTGTTCTCAAAAAACGTCAAGCAATATTGAACAAAAAGTTCAAGAACTGCTTGCCAAAATGACTCTGGAAGAAAAAGTGGGGCAGATGACGCAGGTCACCCTGCAAGTCGTTTCCAAAACCAGGGGAACTCCGGAGCAAAAACATGAAGTCGATCCGGAGAAGCTTCGCGAAGCGATCGTCAAATATCATGTGGGTTCGATTCTGAATGTTTACGACCTGGCCTTGACTTTGGATGAGTGGCAGACCTTGATCACCCAAATCCAGGACATTGCGACCAAAGAAACGCGCCTGGGCATTCCGGTGATTTATGGCATCGACGCTATTCACGGCGCCAATTACGTTCGGGAAGCCACGCTCTTCCCGCAAAGCATCGCTATGGCGGCGACGCGCAACCCAGAGCTGGTGAGGAAATCCGCAGAGATAACCGCCTACGAGATTCGCGCTGCAGGAATTCCGTGGAATTTTAATCCGGTCTTAGGCGTGGGGCGCAATCAACTGTGGCCCCGGCTGTGGGAAACCTTTGGCGAAGATCCCTACTTGGTTTCGGTTATGGGCGAAGCCTATATAAAGGGCATCGAAGGCGATGCTAACAATATTGGCAGCGCGGATAAAGCCGCCGCCTGCATGAAACATTACCTCGGCTACACTGTCCCGCTCTCAGGTAAAGATCGCACCCCGGCCTGGATTCCCGAACGGATGCTGCGCGACTATTTTTTGCCACCGTTCAAAAAAGCCGTGCAAGCGGGAGTGCACACGGTCATGGTGAATTCCGGGGAAATCAACGGCATTCCCGTACATAGCGACCGCTATCTCCTCACCGACGTCTTGAAAGACGAATTGGGCTTTCGGGGGGTTGTGGTCAGCGATTGGGAAGACATTAAGCGGCTGTACACCCGCGACAAGGTGGCTGAGACGCCGGAAGAAGCCGTTAAAATGGCCGTTATGGCGGGAATAGATATGAGTATGGTTCCGTATGACTACAGCTTCTTCGAAATTCTATTAAAACTGGTAAAAGGAGGCGAGGTGCCGGAATCGCGAATCGACGACGCAGTCAGCCGCATTTTGCGCGTCAAATTTGCCCTCAACTTGTTCGAAAAACCGTATCCCAACCGGAAGATGAAAAAGAACGTCGGCAGCAGGGCATCCGCGCAAATCAGTTTGCAAGCCGCGCGGGAGGCGCTAACCCTGCTGAAAAATGAAAACGGGTTTCTTCCGCTCAAGAAAAATATGAAAGTCCTGGTCGCCGGGCCGAACGCACATATGCGCTCGGTCTTGAACGGCGGCTGGACATACACTTGGCAGGGGAACGAGGAATCTGTTTACCCAAAGAATAAAAAGACCATTCTGGAAGCGGTGCAGGCGAAGATTGGCGAGGAAAATGTCATTTACGTCGAGGGTTCCGGCCACGAGAAAGAGGTCAATATCAAATTCGCCGCCGATGCCGCGAAAACCGCGGATGTCGCGGTCGTTTGTATTGGCGAAGCGCCGTATTGCGAAACCCCCGGCAATATACATGATTTGACCCTGCCGAAAGTACAATCGGATTTGGTTGCGGCCATTCAGGAAACCGACACTCCGGTTGTGCTGGTGCTGGTGGAAGGCCGGCCGCGGGTTATCACGCCTATAGTTGATGATACTGAGGCGATTCTCATGGCTTACTTACCGGGCCCGGAAGGCGGCAACGCAATTGCCGACGTGTTGTTCGGCGATTTTAATCCGTGCGGAAAATTGCCGTTTACTTATCCCCGCCATTCCAACGATCTTGTCTGCTACGATCACAAACCCCTGGAAATGGACGACCCTAACAAACTGAATCCTTTGTGGGAATTCGGGCACGGATTAAGCTATACGACATTCGCATACAGTGACCTCAAGCTCGATCGCCAAAACATGAGTCCGGATACCTCCCTGAATGTCTCCGTGAATGTCGAGAATACCGGCGACCGGGCCGGAAAAGCCGTGGTGGAATTGTATGTCAGCGACCTGATACGCTCTGTGTCGCCGCCAATCAAGCAATTGAAACGCTTCACCGGCGTTCAGCTCAAACCGGGCGAGAGTACAACCGTCCTGTTTACGCTCGACAAGGCAGACCTGTCCTTTAATAACCGCGAAAACAAATTTGTTGCGGAACCCGGGGAATTCAAGATCACCATTGGGGACTTATCGGATACGTTTATATTGGCTGCTGAAGAATAAATCACGGACTGATTTTATAGCTGATGATATCGAAAGTGTCACGGTTCTAGAAACGCGGTCGGAAAGTGTGTTTCCTTTCGCGACGGCGTCCTCGCCGAGCAGACTCTATGCTGAGAAGCCCTCGGCGAGACGCCTTCGGGAAGTGATTTAGGCTTTTCCGACCGAGTTTCTAGAGCAATGGTACACTCAAGTAGTGATATTCGTACTCATACGCATACGCCGTACTCTTACGCGCTTTTTAAGAACTGCAAAAGCGAGTAAGAGTACGAGAATGAGGAATGAGTAAGATTAAGAGTAAGAGGGCTTCACAAAACGTGAAGAAAGTTGGACTAAAAAACAAGTACTTATGGTACTTACTTTTAGGATTATTTTGACTGAAATTGCAATACTCATTTAATAACAGCTAATTAGTGTCTGAACGAAAACTTGTTTTTGATGTCTTTGCGAGCGTTTCTCAGCGAAGCA
>JBHHWX010000666.1:0-3175 GCA_046756745.1 bacterium
CGGGCAGAAGGCGATCACCAAACCCGGCTCGACGCTGGGCACGGTGGCTTATATGTCGCCGGAGCAGGTGCGCGGCGAGCCGGTCGACCACCGCACCGATATCTGGTCGCTCGGTGTGGTGCTCTACGAGATGCTCACCGGCCAGCAGCCGTTCGAGGCCGAATACGATCAGGCAGTGATGTATTCGATTTGCAATATGACCTGGGAGGAAAAAGAACTGCCGTCTCGAAACGGCGCAAAAGAATGCTTGTGCCTGCCGCATTTGCAGTTGCTCTGGTTTTGGGATTTCTCCTGCTCAGGCCAGCGCTGTTTGAAGAAGCCGTAGTATCTGATCCGCAACCGATCGCCGTCATCAGCTTCGAAAATCTGACCGGTGACACGACGTACAATTACCTGCAAAAGGCTATCCCCAACCTGCTGATTACAAACCTGGAGCAGTCCGGATATTTCCGCGTGACCACATGGGAGCGTATGCATGATCTCCTCAAGCAGTTGGGTAAGGATGATGTAGAAGTCATTGATCGAGATTTGGGCTTCGAGCTCTGCCGGATGGATGGCACAAGCACTGTTGTCGTGGGTAGTTTTACAAAAGCCGGAGAAGTTTTTGCTTCTGATGTGAAAGTTTTGGATGTCGCGAGCAAGAGCATTCTTAAAAGTGCCAGCGCAAAGGGTGAAGGTGTTACCAGCATATTGCATAGCCAAATCGATGCACTCAGCAGGGAAATTTCTCGAGGGCTTGATCTGGCAGAACGTCGAATAAAAGCATCGCAATTGCACATTGCAGAAGTGACCACCACTTCGATGGAAGCCTATAACTATTTTGTTAGAGGCAAGGAGGAATATAATATGATCAACGACATCGACGCCGCCATCTTTTTCAAAAAGGCCGTACAAATCGACTCTACATTTGCAGCGGCATATCTTTATCTCAGCCAGGCGCTCCATCGCGGGCCAGCAAGTGAAAAAGAAGCGATTGCTGCCCTTGAAAAAGCTAAAGATTATTCAGATAGGGCAACGGAAAAAGAAAGGCTTTTGATAGAGGCGCTTTATGCAATAGCGATAGAAAAAGACCGGGACAGGTATTTTCAAACACTGAAAAAGATCACAATTTTATACCCCAACGAAAAGGAAGCACATCATGATTTAGGTAAATATTACTTTAACAGCGGCGAAATGCGCCAATCAATAGAACATTTCAGCAAAGCGCTGGAGCTCGATCCTACTTACGGGAAATCGCTGAATATGCTGGGCTATGCCTATTTCTACCATTATTACTGGCTGGGAAACCTAGAGAAATCTCTTTCAGCAGCGCAGCAAGCAGCGGTTGCGTTTAAAGAGGCAGGCGGCGCGGAATGGATTCCCATATTCCTCGACCAGACTTTAGGATGGATTTATTATGATCGAGAAGAATACGAGTTGAGCAGAAATTACTACGAAAGCTGGTATAATACTCAAAAAGAGTGGAGACCTGAACGGTTGCCCTCGATCAAGGCTACTTATAATTTTTATTGTGGACTTATTGATTTGAAGCAGGGTCAGCTTGATTCTGCCAAAGGTAAAGTTACTGAGATTCTGTCATTATTACCGGAAGTAGACCCATCACGACAAGACCAGGCAAAATTTTATTATGATTTGCTGCATGGAGAGATTCTGCTTGCTGAGAACGCCATTGACAAAACCATAGAAATTGGTGAAAACATTTCACCTTTGATGTTAAGTATACCGTTAGATATCGTCCATTCTTTTTTCAACAATTTGCCGCAAAGAGACTTTCTTGCCAGGGCCTATCACCAAAATGGTGAATTTGACAAAGCCATTGCGGAATACGAGCGGCTGACATCTTTGGATCCGAATAGCAGAGGTCGCTATTTCATTCATCCCAGGTATTATTATCGGTTAGGCAAATTATACGAAGAAAAAGGGCTTAGAGAAGAAGCAATGCGGAAATATGAAATGGTTCTGGAAATTTGGCATGACGGCGACGCCGATTTGCCGGCGTTACTCGATGCGAAGGTGCGGTATGCGCGGTTGAAGGGGGAGTAAGTGTGAGGAGGTGGGTGTTCAACCTTCAGAAGGAGGGAGTTGTCTCGGTCACGACTATCGACGAAATGTTTACCCTGGTTTGCCGGTAGCGTTTTCCTAATTCCACCTGCTCGCGCTCATGATGACCGGTTTGTTGCGCTTGTTGCCGTATCGTTTCACTCAGTTTGAAATCGATAGACAGTTAATTGTGAATCATGGCCGGCCAAACCACATCCCATTACAGAACTTTAGAAAAACTCGGCGAATCCATTTCCCTATGAGATAGACTGGACTGAAACGATCAAAAGAATTAGATTGATTTGAAGAATATAGGTTTCTATATTGATAGGAAATTTTGATAAATTTTGAGTTGGAGTTTCAAAATGTCTCACGAAATTACTCTTGAAAGCTTGTTGGAAGATCTGCATGGCGTTGATCTGGAGATTCAAGAATACGAAAAGAAATATAAGCTGCTCAGCCAGTATTTTCTTCCGCTTTATGAAACAGGCATTCTCGAAGAATACCATGATTTTGGCGACTGGGCTGCTTTGCTTGACATGCGCGTCAAACGAATCGAGAAATTCAAGTCGTTTTTGCCACAGGCGATTTCCATCTTACCCGCTAATGGAAAATTGAAAGCGGCTGAGCCTGTATGAAAGACGCACTGCAATCCATCGAAGAATATGAACGATTCGTATACTCACTTGAAGAACGCCATCCTGGGATAAAAGTATCAAAACTGGTTGTCATTCGCCGTGGGCCTCACCATTGTGTGTTGCAAGGTCGAGTAGAGTTTGAGCATGAGATTTATTTACAAATTTATGAAAGGATCGACTTTCTTGATTGTCGAATTGCGTATTACAGTTATGAAGTGCATCAACGAGATGCCGTTCTTTTTTGGTATGATCCACAACCTCATCCAAATGATCCCGCGTTAGCCATAAACCACCCTCATCATAAGCATATACACCCTGATATTAAACATCATCGTATCCCTGCGCCGGAGATCTCGTTCGAAAGGCCGAATCTGACGTTTCTTATCGAAGAGATTGTAGAGAATCTTCTGTAAAAACGAAACTACCCTACAGTTCAAGGGAAAAAATCCGTCTCGACATCGCGGGATTTTATCCATCGTTGCAAAAGATAAGAATAT
>JBHHWX010000667.1:0-3169 GCA_046756745.1 bacterium
TACTTTTTGATAAAAGTGGCTAGAACGGCTTCTTTGTTCATGCCCTGTTGGATGTATCCTGCAGCTTCAGCAGTGAGCTTTTCCGCCGACTGACAGGCCATCGAACCTTCGCAGGCTTCCACGGTCATGTTACACTCGCAAAGACAAACGAGACTTTTCTTGATTTCGCCGATGGGTACCTGCTGTAGCGCGGCTGTGACAGGACTAAAATATCCCAGTGCCAACAGCAGAACTGCAAAAAATGAATTATTATGCTGCATATTCCACCTCCCTTTTGCGAGGCGAAGGTTGCAAAGCCGAGAGCTCCGAAGTCTTTTTCTTTAACCGGTCCGGCCCCATGGCGATAAGCGTGCCGATGATCATCACGATGCCTCCTATCCAGATCCAGGAGACCAGCGGAATCACCATCACCTTGACCTGGGCGTTTTCCTCCTGGTCGAAGCTGACCAGGATAACGTACAGATCTTCTTTTGGGGTCTGACGGATAGCCACTTCACTGACCACGTCGCGATTGCGGTACTTCTGGCGCTCGGGGAAAAGCGTGGTGATTGGCGCACCATTCTTCAACACGTCCATTTCGGCAGCCACCACCTGTGCATGGTCTGTAGACTGATCCCGAAGTCCCTTGAAGTGCAGCGTATAATCAGCAATCTCAAGAGACTCGCCTGGTTTCATGGATGCAGCTTTTTCTTTCTGAAATGCGCTGGAGCCGGTAATGCCCACAAAGATCATCACGATGCCGATATGAACGATGTAGCCTCCATAGCGTCGTTTGTTACGCACAATCAAGTCCCAGAATGCAATGAGAAAATTGCGGCCCGAGCTGCGTGCGCGCGCCGCGGCGCCGCGGTAGAACTCCAGTGCAATGGTGACGATGACGAATATCGATAGACCGAACGACATCAAGGGATAAAACGAACGAACTCCAAGGACATAAAGTCCGATGCCGCTCAGCAAGGAGACTGACAATGGTATGGTAAAACTGCGCCGCAAATTGCGCTGGGATGCCTTGCGCCAGGCGATGAGTGGGCAAATCCCGGTCAGAGCCAGCAATGTCAAACCGATCGGCACATTCACTTCGTTGAAGAAGGGCGGGCCTACGGTGATCTTCACGCCCCGCACCGCTTCGGAAACGATGGGAAAGATCGTGCCCCAAAAGACCGCGAACGTCATTCCCACCAGAAACAAATTGTTGAATAGGAAACTCGACTCTCTTGAAAGAATCGCGTCCAGTTTGTTTGAACTCTTCAGTTGCGGCATGCGCATCCACAGCAAACCAAAAGAGGCGACGAGAATCACCCCCAGAAAGATCATAAATACCGGACCAACGTTAGAGAGTCCGAATGAGTGCACGGAAGAAATAATCCCACTACGTGTAATGAAGGTGCCAAATATGGTGAGAGCAAACGTCACGATGATCAGCACCAGATTCCACACTTTCAACATACCTCGCTTTTCCTGAATCATCACCGAATGCAGGAAAGCCGTTCCGGTCAACCAGGGCATGAGCGATGCGTTTTCTACCGGGTCCCACGCCCAGTAGCCGCCCCATCCCAGCTCAACGTAGGCCCATTTTGCACCGAAGAGGTTGCCGAGTGTGAGAAACAGCCATGAAAACAGCGTCCAGCGCCGGGTGGTGCGAATCCACTGGGCATCGAGTCGCCGCGTGAGCAGCGCCGCGATAGCAAAAGCGAAGGGTACTACGAAGCCCACGTAACCCAGATAAAGCGTGGGTGGATGCATCACCATACCCACATTTTGTAGCATGGGATTCAGTCCGTTACCGTCGGCGACTGTGCGGGGAGAGGGCTCAAACGGGTTCGTGGCATAGATCATCAGACCAAAGAAAAACAAGGCAGTGAATAGAATGACGCCGACCGCGTATGGGATCAATTCACGATTCTTGTTGCGGTTTTGCCAGACCACGATAGCAGCAAACAGAGTCAGCAGCCAGGCCCAAAACAAAAGAGAGCCGGCCTGACCCGCCCACACTGCGGAGACAGTGTAGAACATGGGCAGAGTTCGGCTCGAATACTCGGCGACATATCTCACTGAGAAATCCCGCGTCACAAATGCGTAAGACAGCGCCGCCATAATCAGGCTTGCAACCACAAAAAGGGCGACAGCTCCGCGTTCAGCACTGAGGATCATGCGGTTCTGTCGCCAGCGCCCTCCCATAAAGGCAGCCCATGAACCATACCCGGCGAGAACGAATGCGAATATCAAAAGACCACTTGCGATTGAATTCATATGTGCTCCTTTTTCGAAACGACTGACTAAAGCCTTCTACAACATTGATGGAAGTAGCTTACAGCTAAAGTGTGAAAATAAATCGTGGTTGTTAGAGGGATGATCAAATCAAGTATGAAGTGTTGAGGTCGTAGATCTTTATGTTTGAAAAGGAGAGGGGTGTCGTGGTATTATTGGGTTGACGAGTCGAAATATTTTCTCTGAAGACAAGCTCCAACGCCGATACATCTCTTTGAATCTTATCACCGTCCTTGTTCCTCGGTTTGGAGATATCGGGTAAAATCGCAGCTTGATTGCCCGTACTCGAGTTATCGGCTAGGTGACATGTGCAAGATTCTGGAACAGCAAATCCTACCTGTACTTGATTGCGTGCTGCTATGCCTGTACAGCACGGCATTGCGCCACTGACATCGCCCACCGAGCAGTCTTTTTCTGCAACCGCCGTGGAATTCAAAACAAGAATCGGCAGCAATGTCAGTACAAGTGTTTTCATTCGCTTAATCAATTTTTATTCTTCTCTGTGAGAACTATTTTTTCTCGGAAACACTAACAAATTTTGTGCCAGAGCCAAGTTCCCTTTATCTTCAATAATTTCAACTGTTGTTTAATCAATGGATAAGACTGCGAACGTAATAAATGTTTAATACTCTACAACCTTGAGCGTATTCTCAATTTCAATAAAATGCAGGCATTACTCTTCCTGAAATCAGGGAAAGGATGAACAATTCAACCTAAATCATCCTGGCATTCTTGTTTGTTCCGGGCAGATGCCCCTGCACTTAGAGACTATTGGGACGCGTGAGTGTCAACAACTCATCCCCAAAAGATAAGCCCTTCAAAATCTCACCCCACCCTGCCTGCTCAGCAGTTTCATCAATAAATAGCAAGCCCCGCATTTTCGCAGATGAGGCCCTTAGCC
>JBHHWX010000668.1:0-3159 GCA_046756745.1 bacterium
ACCAACTTTGAATTTTGCACGGCGCCCCCGCCGTCAAGAGCAGCCGCTTGTTATGCCAACGTACTTTATTAACAAGTGGTTAGCGTGCTATTTAGCACAAAATTTTGAATACCTTCTTATTTATGTTTTCATATTATCCCACTGTTCAATCTACTACCCACGGCGGCTTTTGACCTTTATAAACCGTCCTCGCCAAGAAGGCCCACATGTGCCCGGCATTGGTGTAAAGGTTGTTTCTGAATTCCGGCAATTCCGCCTCGGCGCTTTCATGTTTATTGTGCCTGGGCTCTGCCGGATATGGGTTTTGTAGCTGTCGCTCGATCCAGGCAACTGCTTTGTCCAACTGCGCTTTGTCATCGCCGGATATCTGGTGGAGATTGCGCGCCAGTGCCAGCGTGACAAAACCGGTTGCATAGGCATCCGGCCGAATATCCCTTTTCCCACAACAATCGGAATCGCTTCCTTCCCAACCTGTCCAGGGACCAAGCTCACGTAGCGCCCATCCACCATTCTGATGTTGTCGCTCCAGGAGTTGAGACATAATTTGCCGTGCCACATCCTTTTCGAGGAGCTGCCCGCCTGTTTCCGCATCACACCAGAGAATGGCAGATTTCACATGCAGACTGACTTTATCATCTGTAGAAGCCTGCCTTAACGTTGCATGGAGCAACTTGAGGTTGTCCTGAGGTGCCAGTTCGGGGAAGAGGCTTGCTGCTACGCAGGCCAGTGCAGCACCCCAGATGTCAGAATCAGCGACTTCCCATGGGATAAGATTTACCTGGATCCATTTCCACCGCCCGGCTGTCTGCCCAAATTGAATTTGTTCCGCCCACATGTTTTCGAACGCCCGTTGTGTTTCCAACTGAGCCGGCTTTTTGGAATACGCATCATGCATGGCACGAATGAATGCGTTGAAGATTGCCTCGACGCCGCGGGAACCTGCCGCGTTGAGAACTGCTTTGAGCACGTCAGGTGAAATGTTGCCGAGAGCGGCTGTTTGCTCGAGTTTGTCGTCTGAATACCACGCTGTGTTATCGGACCAGGTCAGGATGCGATTATTTATGTTTTTGATCAGATCAGTGTATGCGGGATATGTCCCAGGCAAGAGTGGCTCCACCAGTGCATACGGCAATGATGTATGACAGCTAATACAGGCTTGCCCTTCACCGGAAATCCTCGCTGCCGGATTCTTCGCCCACACATCTGCGCCATAACGGGCGAATCGGGAAAAGACCTGGTCTGCTGAAGACGCTTCTGCTTCTGATGTCGGTGTAGTGTCGGAAGCGCTGCAGCCAGCCAGAAAAGCCATGACCAACATCGCGGCAACGCCCTGTTGTAAAAGGATAAGGTTAAGAGAAATACGGTTTGTCAACTTTTTTTGCATTATGATGGCTCCATTGTTTGCGCATAACGCCAAGTTTCAGTTGCAAAGGGCTTAAGGGCACCTAAGTTGCTGTTTCAAAAAGACCTTAGAGATGGCACAAAACCAACCCAGAGAACCTGCGCCCTTTGTCAACTGCAAACTGATGTTATACTTCCGACTATGAACTGAACTGGAGATTTTGCCGATCACTTCTCCAGCCCCACTTTTTTCAACAATTCAACAAATCTTGCATCATCCCGCAGGTTATCCCAGAATAGATTGTAGTCATCCCAATGGGGAAGCCATGCTTGCTGCTGGTCAATATCCACCTGCTTGAGACCCCTCTGCAGAAATTCAATGGCTTTGTCTTTGTCTCCTAACCCTGCATAGATCATTGCAAACTCGATTGGAGTAACTTCGCGTCTTGATGAAAGCTCATCTAATTGAACCAGTGTTTTTTTGGCTCCCTCAGTGCCTCCTGTAATGCCATAAGCATATCCCAGCGATGCCACTATTTTTGGAGTATCACTCAGTTGGCTGGCCTGTTGTAATGGCTCGATAGCCTTAGCTATTTCGCCCATTGCGATATGAGTCCAACCGAGGCCCCAATATGCAAGATAAAAATTTTGATCCATTCTTATTGTGTTTTGAAACTGTTCGAGTGCAAGATCATAATATCCCGCTCTCCAATAGGCCCATCCCAAATCACCGTTTATGACCAGCGATAACGGATCAAGCGTCAATGCTCGTTTCATCTCGGCAATGGCTTTATCATGGTGACCCGGGCGACTCAAATATTCAATAGCGTACCAGTGATGGCCGGTGGCATAATTAGAATTCAGCTCAATGGCAAGAAGAAAACTCTTTTTAGCCGATACCGTGTCCTTGTCAAAATAAAGATAGGTCATAGCCAGGGCAGTATGAGCTTCAGCAAGTTGTTCGTCTATCTGCAAGGCTTGTAACGCTGCCGCTTTCGCTTTGGGATAGGCTTCTTTGCCACTAAGACCACTATAGGCATTCAGTGGAAGTAATACATAACAGTCCGCCATTCCTGCATAAGCAAGCGCATAAGTCGGATCTCTGTTTACCGCCTGCTGAAAATAATCCAGGGCCGTATTCAAATCCTGTACGGTTCGCTTGTTCCAATGAAAACGGCCTTTCAGGTAGAGTTGATAAGCCTCCGGGTCTTCGGTATACTGCTTGTCCAACCTGCTCTTTTCCTTGCGGCTCAATTTCAGGCGTAAACCGGTTGAGATTTGCTCGGAAATCGCATCCTGAACCGCAAAAATATCATCCAGCGTGCGATTATATTGATCGCCCCAAATCTGCGCTCCGTCTGAGACATCCACCAACTCGGCGTTGAGGCGCAAAACATCATCTCGCTGCACGATTTCTCCCATCAAAACAGCGCGTACGTTCAGCTGTTCACCCACCTGCTGCGGCGTCACATCCTTTCCTTTAAAACGAAAAACCGTGCTGCGTGCCATCACCCGCAGCTGCGGCAATAGCGAAAGTTTTGTGATGAGCGTCTCGGTGATGCCGTCACCGAGGTATTCGATGTCGGGATCATTGTTGGAATTAACAAAAGGCAGGACCGCGATGGAATCGATTGGCTTGCTGCGGTTCAGAAAATAGGCGAGTCCGCTTACGGTTAACAAAATCAAAAGGATTGCAAAACCGAAGTAAAGGCGGTGTCTGGTGAACGACGCTTTTTTGCGGACTTTGGCAGTTGCCTTTAGAGCTTTTGTTTCGCGAACTTGGCTTAGATCGTTCCGCAGTTCGTCCACGTGTTTGTA
>JBHHWX010000669.1:0-3157 GCA_046756745.1 bacterium
GTTTGGATGTAGCATCTTTGGGGGATACAATCCCCTACTCAACTGTGGCGCAAGGAGATTACCTGATGGGCCGAGCAAGTGGTCCACAAATCCCTTCCAACATCTGTTTTTCATTATAACTGAAATGGATGAATAAAATAAAAAAAATAACAAAATTTGTAATTGGTGTTTCTTTGTTAGTTTTGTTAATTGTTTTGTTTCGTTCAAAGAATGAAGTAAATACTTCTGATAAGAATCCTCTTTCAAAAGCCAACTCAAAACAAGAAGCTGTTGCCAAGGGCAGTGCCTCCTCATCACCACCTCCACCACCAAAGCTGAAAGCATGGTACTCAGGTGGCACTCTCCACGGCGCCAAGATGAGTGAATGGAGTCGCTCACCCTATGCGAATCGCTTGGCCACAAGCGCCGACTTCGTGACGAAGATGATGCAGATGGATGGAATGACTATTCCTCCGGTCAATCAGATCAGGCCTATGGCCGAAAAACTTGAAGGTAACATCTCGGCGGCGAACAAAGACGGCATTGCGAATAGTCAAGACGTCGCCACTGTTGCTGCGACATGTTGGGTTCTTATGAAACAATAGGAATGCCCAACAAGGCAAATACACGGTACGGTGTATCGCCGCCCGTGATTGCGGCGGTAGGTAGGTCGTGTAAGAGCATGTATTGAGCATTTATTGTAATTCTTCTCAATTGACACCCGCTCGGCGGGATTTACCCCCGTGCTCGTTCCGGCAACCGTCGGATAGAATCCCCGACGGAATGATGAACTGAGGATTGTATCCTCTTTTTCAAAAGTCTGTTCGAAAGGTGATTTTGTTGTTTAGATGTAGCATCCTTAGGGATGCAATCCCGTTTCCAAATTTTCAGCGTTTCCAATGAATGATATTCAGTTGCACAAAGACAGATATCATGACAAATTACAGCTAAACCTGTTAAAAGATAAAATTAAGAGATAGCTACGGATGTCAATTGAAAAGAATGCAGTTGTTATTAGTAAGATGAACCAGAAAGTAAACTTGCCTTTTGAGCTCCGACTTGAGGATTTCCAAATGACGATGCAGGATGTTTATGACTTCTTCTTTGATGTAAACTCGCATCTCATCCAGAAAGGTCTTCTACGCCTCGACGACATGCTCCGTCCTGCAATTATGTCAGGTATGCTTTCGGACATGCTGACTGCGAGCTTAGCAAAGCACTCAAGGGTCCTAACCGAAAACACCTATTTCAACGGGCATCCTGATCTGCTCGTTCGCGGCGTTTATTCAGACAATAGTGTTAAAGCGGGGGACCAAGGAGTGGAAATCAAAACGACTCGTAAGGCGGGCGGGGCTGTCGATACTCATGGCGCTCGAGACCAATGGATGTGTGTTTTCGTATATCAAGTTGACACTTCAACAGAGCCAGCAATCGATAGACGACCGATGACATTCACGGAGGTCTACCTCGGGCATGTTACCGTTGATGACTTCCGGCGTAACCCAAGAGGGGAACTTGGAACACGAACTGCGACGCTGCACAAAGATGGTATCAAGAAGCTCCGGAGTCGCTGGGTTTACCTATTGTAATCTGCCATTGATTTGGAGTTTTTCCAATCTTGGGATTGCTTTGACGGCCATTAAGAAGTACGACTCATCCAATTCTACTCCGAAGCTTGCATAACCGCAAGCTTCGGCGGCTGCCAAAGTAGAGCCGGCGCCTGCAAAGGGGTCAAGGATAGTGCCTTCACCTAAGGGCAATACAGCACGGACCACTTGACGTAGAAAGGCCTGTGGTTTCAGACTAGGGTGTGGTGCCATTGCTCTTTCATTCCTCCTTGTAGGAGCTGATGGAATAACATCGCCAAACGGTTTGTCTGTAGCTGGTCGGCGAAAGCCTCCGGTCTTCCACCTGCGTAGATTGTCTTGCACTCTTCCCTCGATAGGCTTCCGGTAGACAATCCACGGCTCCCACATTGACCTGGGCATGACGCTGATTTCGGCGAATTCTTTGTGTGCGGCTTTCGGCCGGTCTCCACCGCGCATCGTCATCGTTAACCGGATGATTTCGCCACGCCGTTCGAGACCGGCGTCTGCGAGTGCGCCGGATACTATGTATGAAAGAAGAGGATTTGAGGCAACCACTACATGAGCACCGGGGACGAGTCTCGGTAGAAGTCGTTTTGCCCATATCAGGAAGAACAACCTTAATTCGTCAAGTTGTCCTTGTGTGAGTGTAGTAAACCGGGGGAGAGGTGACCTTTTATGTCCGTCATAGGAAGGTGGAATTCTCCAAACCCCACCTTTCCCGTTTCGGAGCTTCAACTGCTGCTCAGGGCTATACTCATGCAGACCGTATGGTGGGTCGGTTACAACCGCATGGATGCTATTGCGTTCACGCAAATCGAGCCACTCAAAACAATCACCGTGGTAAAGCATGGCTTTACCAAACCTGACTGGTTTTTGCCAAACCCGAGTTCCGTCCAGAACGGTTTGAAGCCCAGAAGAGTGAGACTCGCGTGCGCGGTACAGGCCCCGGCCTTCCCGAACAAAATATTCGGGCGTGTTGAGGCGCAGATACGAGCGTACAGACGACTCAGGAGTTGGACCGATTTCATTTGTAACCATTTCCGCGATGTCTTTGACAGACAAGGGCTTTGGTATTGCCTTTAGGATTCGGATTATTGCATCGCGCACTTGCCCAGGCGCGTTTCTTCTCTTGACTGTTGTTCCCATATCAAAATATAAGACGTCTGGACGTCCCTGTCAAGAAAAAAGTGGTTGTCAGAGCAAATTATTCTATTAACGAGTGATAGCCCTGCTCGGCATTCGTAGAATCCCAGACGGACTGATGTACCAAGGATTGTATTCTCCGCTCCTGCGTCAGTACATGTCCAAGGGTGAGATTCCGAAACTGGCGAGGGTTTTAGCTGATTTCACCTCACACATATCGGGTTTAGAATTCGATATTGAATTCAGGGAGATTTTGTTCTTGAATGCTCTCGAATCCCCCATAGTTGTCTTCGATGTGGAAACAACCGGACTGCATGCACGATTAGGTGACCGAATTGTTGAAATCGGAGCCATAAAAGTGGAAGGAGCACAAAAAATCTCCCCGTGCTCGGTCCGTCGGCTGACGGATAGAATCCCCGCCGGAACAATGAATCGAGGATTGCATC
>JBHHWX010000670.1:0-3156 GCA_046756745.1 bacterium
AGATAATCAAACGCATTCTTTTTTTCAATAAGATTATTGCGTACACTGCAAAAAGGTGACCTTCTTTTGATTCTTAGAAAAACACTCGTTTCAAATGAGCATATAACTCTTTAATAATCGATATTTTTATCATCAAGTAAGAAGGTCACCTTTTGGATTCATCACAAACGCGATTATTTTTTCAATAAGATTCCATTATTTAATTTGACAAACAGAGAATAAATTTTAACTTACATTTTATAACCTGGATTATACAGAAACTTTCGCCACGAAGGCGCTAAGTCACAAAGGCATCACTAAGTTAACACATGATGAGTTATTAAACTCAGTTTTCAAACCAGAATGTGAAAATTCCAATATTCACATTCTAATTCGTAACAAATTAAAACTTTGTGAACCCTTTGCGTCTTCATGTCTTGGTGGCTATCGCTTTTGATTGGTGGCTCCTAATCCGCTAAACGTGATCAACTATGACGCTCAACTACATCTGGATTGCATTTTTCCTTATCTCCTTTATTGTTGGCTTGGTTAAGCTCATTTTTTTGAACGATACCGAGGTCTTCACCAAAATGGTGACCAGCACGTTCACCATGGCGGAGACCAGCGTCAGTATCGCAATTTATTTAATTGGCGTGATGACTCTATGGCTCGGCATCATGAAAGTGGGAGAGGCGGGCGGCGCCATCAAGCTGCTCTCCAAAATCATCAGTCCGCTGTTCAACAAACTGTTTCCCGAAGTGCCCAAAGACCATCCTGCGGGCGGTTCCATGCTGATGAATTTCGCCGCCAACATGCTGGGGCTGGATAATGCCGCGACCCCTCTTGGCCTCAAAGCCATGACTGAATTGCAGGAAATCAACCCTGAAAAAGACACCGCCTCAAATGCGCAAATTATGTTTTTAGTGCTGAACACCTCCGGGCTGACGTTGATCCCGATCAGCATCCTGGCCATCCGGGCAGCACAAGGAGCGAGCAATCCCGCGGATGTGTTCATCCCGATTTTATTAGCCACTTATTTTTCCACATTGGCAGGGCTGATCGCGGTTTCTCTCTACCAAAAAATCAACCTCTGGAACAAAACGGTCTTGGTTTACATCGGCGGCGCCACGCTTTTCATCGCTGGCATTATTTATATTTTCTCCCGGCTTCCGCAAGAAACCACAAGCACGGTATCTGCCACGGTGGGAAATTTCATTTTGTTCGCCATCATCGTTGCTTTTATCAGTCTGGCCCTGAGGAAAAAAATCAATGTCTACGATACGTTTATTGACGGCGCCAAAGAGGGCTTTGACGTGGCTGTGAAAATAATCCCGTTTTTGGTCGCGATGCTGGTCGCTATCGGAGTTTTCCGGGCCTCAGGCGCCATGGACTTGCTGGTTTCGGGAATTGGCTGGGGGTTTGCCAAGTTAGGAATCAACACTGATTTTGTGGCGGCCTTGCCCACCGCTTTGATGAAACCTTTGAGCGGCAGTGGAGCGCGCGGCATGATGATCGAAGCTATGGAGACCTATGGCGCTGATTCGTTCGCGGGACGCCTGGCTTCGACTTTTCAAGGCTCGACAGAAACGACTTTTTACACATTGGCGGTCTACTACGGGGCGGTCAGTATCCGCAAGACACGTTATACCGTGACCTGCGGATTGATAGCGGACTTTAGCGGGATTGTTGCGGCAATTCTTATCGCTTATCTTTTCTTTGGGTAAGGCGTTTAATCATCATCGACCAGCTCATGAACCCGCTCGACTAACCTGGGGACGTCCCAGGGTTTTGAAATAAAATAATCATCACAATCTTTGAGAAAATGTAAAGTGGGCGACTCTTCATTGTAACCGCTGGTTAAAATCATTTTCTGTTCGTCTTTCACCTCCCGCAATTTTTGATACACTTCACTGGGATCCATCCCGGGCAAAATGAGATCCAGGATAATTAACTGAATCTTATCAGCATGTTTGCGAAACACACGGACGGCATCATGACCGTTTTCAGCCAAAAGAACTTTATAACCTTTTCTCTCGAAGATGGTTTTTGCAAGGGTCCTTAAATCATTCTCATCATCAACTACCAGAATTACCTTTTCGTCGCTCAAAACATGCCCTCCTTTATTTTTGACGTTATGGACAGGAAGCTTTTTTTTTACAACGGGCAGATAAACATCAAATAAGGAGCCGGCGCCAACCTGTGATTTAACCGAAATATGACCTCCATGATACATGACGATTGCTTGTGCCATGGTCAAACCCAACCCGAGATGAGCTCCACTCTTTTCGTGACGAAAATAGGGTTCAAAAATATGACTTAGATGTTGAGTTTTAATACCCACACCCGTGTCAGAGATTCTAAATATGATATATTTTTCGAAACTTTTTGCCGTGACCTTAGGTGCTTTCGAAACAAAGGTTCGGAGCGTTAATTTTCCTCCTTCTGGCATCGCTTCCGCAGCATTAATAATGATGTTAATAATAGCCTTTGACAGCCAGTGGATATCAGCAGTCATGTTATAGGATTGATGATCAAGTCTCACTACAAGCAGAATATTCTCAGCCAATGAGGGCTGAACCGTAGAGAGAACTTCGTCGATGAATCGGCCGGGTTCCACAATGCTTTTTTGAAAAGGAAATACCGGATTTGACCAAAAGTGCAATTGTGAAGTTAATTTTGTCGCTCGTTTCGCCGCTTTTTCTATAATGCTGGCTTGTCGAAATGATCGTGAGGACGGTTCGAGCTGCTGCAATAGCAATTGCGAATAACCGAGAATTCCGCCTAAGATGTTATTGAACGTATGAGCCGTCCCGCCGACAATATTACCGACAATGGCTAAGTTATCCTGGTGAGTTGGCTGAGAAACCCGTTTCGCCAACCTTTTTTTTGATGGCTTTTTATTTGTTTTGACCTGGGACATCCGTTAAGACTCAATTTTATTGAAATCATAATTTCCAACTTTTTGCTGGAAAAGCAAGCTTTTTCCGTTTTCTTTCTTTTATTTAAAATTATCTATGGTGTTGCCAAAGAAAACCGGATGAACATCTTGGGTGTGTTAGAGAAATTTACTTTTTAAAACAATTACCGTTTAGAAACAAGGTTTTCTTTGTCGGAAAGGCCCTGTAAAAAGTGGTGAGTGATTCGTGCGGTGAGCCCCCAAAGATGTGCGATTTGAGA
>JBHHWX010000671.1:0-3145 GCA_046756745.1 bacterium
GCAAAGGCGTACCTGAAAAAGATCGACAAAAGCAAACCTGTGGCCCATCAGATCGTTCAGCTCATTGTCGATAGCAGTCTTGCCATGGGTGAGAAAGCACAGGTCACAACCGGAGGGAACGAACACGAGACTTATCTCGAACATCTGGAGTGCCCGTGGTTCGAGTGGCACAAGAAATACGACGCACTCGCAGAAGATCAGCCGGGCTGCGACTGCTGGATGGCCACAATTGTGAAGGACATCAATGAGGCGTTGGGTACGAATGTGGAGTTTGAAACACTCAGTTCTCTGCCCACTGGCGGCGCGAGCTGCAAGAGAATATTTAGGGAGAAGTAATTGGGGATAAGCCAAAATACGAAATTTTCTTGTTCCAAAATCTCTATTTGGCAACGAGAGAAGAGCGCCAACATCATGGTCACTGACAAGGAGCAGGTCAAGTTCACGGATTTCGGTCTGGCGAAACCGAAAGTGAGAATCCGGGCCCCCCAAAGAAATAGGTTGCAAATAAGTAAGTTAAGTTGTAAATATTACTGTATATTTGACAACTAACTTTAATATTATACCGTTAAGATGGTCTATTATTATCGACATCTTCACGACAAACTCGTCTCAGCGGTGAGTCAGAACAAAGTGCGCCTCATCTTCGGGGCAAGACAGGTTGGCAAGACGGTTCTGATGAACAATGTCATCCCCGAAGATCGGGCAATTTTGTATAATTTACAGGATGCCTCCGTGCGGCGACTACTGGAACGAGACCCTTCGGTCTTCGCACGTGAGCTGCAAGCTCTCCCTCGGGGCATTACGCATGTCCTGGTTGACGAAATTCAGAAAATACCAGCACTTCTGGAAGAAGTGCAGTTTCTTTACGACCAGGACAAAACGCGATTTCAATTTTTCTTGACTGGTAGCTCGGCACGCAAACTGCGCGGTCATTCGGCTAATCTTCTGCCGGGACGCTCCCATGTCTACCATCTCTTTCCTGTTGCGCTATGCGAAGAAGCCGACCGCGTTAGCAGACTTGCGGCCGTGCAGGCTGGCCAGGGGCAGTCTTTTCCACAAAAAACTCTACACTCGAAACTCATTCTGGGCAACCTCCCCGGCGTCCGCGAGGAACCGTTGGTGAGCGCTCAGGAAACCCTGTCTGCTTATGTAGATAACTATGTGGAAGAGGAAATCAGAAAAGAGGCGATTGTGCGCAACACAGCTTCTTTTAGTGTGTTTCTGCAGCTTGCTGCGCTTGAAAGTGGACGACAGGTCAACCTCACCAAAATGTCGCAAGAGAGCGGTATTGCGGTTTCGACATTGAAGAACTACTACCAGGTTCTCATTGACACTTTTCTGGGTTACTGGCTGCTTAGCTACAAAAAATCGACACGGAGGAGATTGCTGACCACGTCGGCATTCTACTTTTTTGACCTCGGTGTCCGCAATACAGCGGCTGAGCTGACGCTGAATGAGGCGCTGCTCAGCACGGTCGGCGGACAGCTTCTTGAACATCTGGTCGGTCTCGAGTTGATTCAGAAAGCAGCTTACCTGGGTAGAGGATACAAAGTCTCATTCTGGCGAACCGTCAGTGGGGCTGAGGTCGACTTCATCTTTGAAACCCCGGTGGAGGACATCCCGATTGAAGTCAAATGGACGGACAACCCGACACACAGGGATGCGCGGCATGTGAAGAAGTTTCTCGAACTAAATGCGGAAAGGGCGAAGAGAGGCTTTGTTGTATGTCGTGTGCCTCGAGCACAGCAATTGAGCGACGATGTCGTGGCCATCCCTTTCGAACAACTGTAGGTTCCAAAAGTTGCTGGAAGAACACCCAAGGTAAATTTCATGAACTATTTCGGATTTCTGCACCGGTCAGGAACAGATTTCGATTTCGACATTCTGATGTGAGAACACTATGGATTTCCAATTAAACGAAACACAAAAGTCGATTCAACAGACCTTCAAAGAATTCGTCGACCAGAAGGTCAAACCCGCGGCGGCTGAAATCGACGAAAAGAAGGAGTTTCCGAGTGGCTTGTTCAAAGAAGTTGGGCAACTCGGTTTCTTTGGAATGAGATATCCCGAGAGCGCCGGAGGAAGCAGCGCGGACATCGTTTCGTATTGTCTGGCCGTGATAGAGCTGGCGAGAGGTTCGTTGTCACTGGCGGCTGTCTGCACTATGCAGTCCCTGATGGCTACGTATTTTCTTTATCGCTTTGGCGACAAAGAAATTCGAGAGAACTATTTCAATGAAGCCTTGAAGGGAAACAAAATAGGCGCCATTTGTATGACCGAGCCAAACGCCGGCAGCGATCTGATGGCGATCAAAACGATGGCGGAAGTATTAGACGACGGTTTTGTCTTGAGCGGTCAGAAGACATGGGTCACTTCAGCGCCCGTCGCCGACTTTTTCACGGTATTGGCTCGCACGGACAATCATGACCAACTTTCGATCTTCTTCGTGCCGGCTGAAACCGAGGGCGTCATAATCGGCAAAAATATTGACAAGCTCGGCGTTTGCGGCTCGGTCACCAGTGAGGTTTCGTTTGATGAGGTTCGGCTGCCGAAGAATCATCTGCTCGGGGGCATCGGCGAAGGGACGAAATGTCTGCGGGAGATCCTGGCCGAGATCAGGATCATGACCGCCGCTCTTGCGATCGGCGTTGCCACGGCAGCTCACGAGGATGCCCTGGAATATGCCAAAACCAGAGTCCAGTTCGGCAGACCCATCGGAAAGTTCCAAGCGATCAAGATGAAACTGGCCGACATGGCCGTGCAACTGGAAACCGCAAGGCAGATGCTGTTCTACACCGCATGGTTAAGCGACGAGGATTTACCCCGTCAGAAGGAGGCGTCGATGGTGAAACTCTACGCTTCGGAGTGTGCCAATTCGATCTGCGATCAAGCGTCGCGGATTATGGCGTCCTACGGCTACGCGAAGGAATACCCCATGCAGCGATATTTGCGAGATGCGCGATTTACCCTAATTGGTGGGGGGACGTCTGAGATTCTGAAGTTGAATATCGCGAAGGAATTGGGATTGTGAAAGAAAACAAATTCGAATTTCGAAACCCGAAATCCGAAACATTGTCCAATCACCAAAAGGGGAGTCCCAAGAGATATGATTTAGAAGATCGCACCTTGAAATTTGCGCAAAGAG
>JBHHWX010000672.1:0-3142 GCA_046756745.1 bacterium
AGTTGGCAGTAAGCAATAGGCAAAAAGCATGATCTTTTTCATTGCTTACTGCCTATTGCTTATTGCCTACTCTACTCAAACCGCTTAAATAAATGAATTTTACAACATCGGCAAAGTTTTGTCGATGTATGGCGCTAAGCGCATAAAGGGACGAATGAGAAAAGATAAATTCCGGAATATCGCTATCATCGCTCATGTGGACCATGGGAAAACCACTCTCTTGGACGGGATGCTGCAACAAAGCGGCACGTTCCGGGAAAACCAAGAAGTTGCTGTGCGTATCATGGATTCGATGGATTTGGAACGCGAGCGCGGCATTACGATTATGGCCAAAAACACCGCGGTATGGTATAAAAGCGTAAAAATCAATATTGTGGACACCCCGGGTCACGCGGATTTCGGCGGCGAGGTCGAGCGCAGTCTCAATCTGGTAGACGGCGCGTTACTGCTGGTAGACGCCAGCGAAGGACCGCTACCGCAAACGCGTTTTGTCGTGAAAAAGGCCTTGGCCAAAAACCTGCCGATCATTCTTGTGATCAACAAGATCGACCGCAGCGATGCGCGCATCGAAGCGGTGTTGAATGAAGTCTACGACTTGTTTATCGATCTCGACGCCACGGATGAACAGATCGAGTTCCCGGTGTTGTACACCAATGCCAAAGCCGGCCTGGCTCACGTAGAAACCGGCGACGATTCCACAGACCTCCAGCCTTTGTTCGAAACCATTCTCGCAAAGATACCCGGTCCGGTGGCGAACGACGACCAGGTTCCGCAATTTCTGGTGACCAATCTGGACTATGACCCGTACGTCGGACAAGTGGCTATCGGCAGGCTCAGTAACGGCACGCTCGAGATGAACAAGCCGTACAGTTTGTGCGGTGAAAACGGAGTCACCCGGGGCGTCAAATTTTCAGCATGCTACACGTTTCAAGGATTACATAAAACACAGGTAGAGAAACTCGAGGCTGGCGATATCATTGCGGTTTCGGGCGTTGCAAATGTCAAAATCGGCGATACGATTTCCTCCGCGGATGATCCCCAACCGCTGCCGCGTATCGACATCGATGAGCCCACGGTCTCGATGTTATTCTACGTCAACAACAGTCCCCCTGCCGGCAAAGAGGGCAAATACCTGACTTCCCGGCATTTAAACGACCGGCTGCAAAAAGAAATCCTCAGCAACGTATCTTTGCAAGTTAAACCAACGGCGCGCGCCGACGCCTTTGAAGTCTGCGGGCGCGGTGAATTGCAGATGGCTGTGCTCATTGAAACCATGCGGCGCGAGGGTTACGAATTTATGGTCTCCAAGCCGCGCGTCATTACCAAAGAAGAAAACGGCAAAGTGATGGAGCCGATGGAACGGGTGTTCCTGGATATTCCTGAGGAGAGAGTGGGCGTGGTCACAGAAAAACTCTCAATTCGCAAAGGCAGGATGGCCACGATGCAAAATCATGGCCACGGCCGGGTAACCATGGAGTTTCTTATCCCGTCCCGGGGTCTGATTGGTTTTCGCAGCCAGTTTTTGACAGATACAAAAGGCGCCGGTATCATGAATACACTTTTCGACGGCTACGCTGAGTGGTTCGGCCCGATCCCGCAGCGGGTCAGCGGTGCATTGGTCGCCGATCGTCCTGGGAAGGTAACCACATATGCCAGTCTCGGCATGGTGGACCGCGGCGAGCTATTCGTCGAGGTTACTACAGAAGTGTATGCCGGCATGATTGTCGGCGAGCGCAACCGTCCCGAGGATTTGGTGGTCAACATCACTCGCGAGAAAAAGCTCACCAACATGCGCAGCTCAACATCGGAAGCAACAGTAACTCTGCGCCCGCCGCGGCTCCTGTCGCTCGACCAGTCCATAGAATTCATCGCAGAAGATGAATTGGTTGAAGTAACCCCAAAAAACATTCGCCTGCGTAAGATGGAGCTGGATGCCGCCAAACGGGCGGTGGCGAGGAAAAAAGAGAAAATGGGGAAGACGCTGCAACTCGCGGGGACAAACTCATAAAAAAAGTAATCCCTAACGCGGCGAAGCCGCAGTCAACACCAAGTATAAGTACCTGAATCGTGAAGTCCTGTCATTTTTTGCAAGATATTTTTAGCTGTGGCTTCAAATAACGCTATTGTGTAAGTTACAGCGATATTTTTTTGGCTGAACTTTTGTGAACCTTTTTGGTTCCAACTTCGCCGGGTCAAGTTATAAAAATATAATTCGTTGGGTTGTTTCTATCCGTTGGAGACCTATTGGAATGCGGTTCATCCGCGTTATGGAATAAGGGAATAAAGGACTAGGGGAAGGGCTGCCCTATATCCCTATACCCCTATTTCCTTATTCCCTGAACCTCGGAAACTTCATCTGAAATCTGATCAAACGTTTGCACAAAAATGCAAAAGTTCACCTGTAATAACATAAAGCCGAATCCCGAGGCGCTTTCGACCATGGCTGGTTGAAGACCAAACACACATTCAGTTTTGCAACTTACTACGATCCGGCTCGAACCCATTTCGGCAAGCTGCGGGTATTGAACGACGACATCGTCGCTCCGGGCCGTGGGTTTGGCACGCATTCGCACGAAGATATGGAGATCGTTTCGATTCCGCTTTCCGGCTCGCTGGCTCACAAAGACAGCGCCGGCCACGAAGAGGTGATCCGCCCGAATGACATCCAAGTGATGTCCGCCGGCTCCGGGCATTCAACATTCGGAATACAATGGCTCGGACAGCGAAAACGTCAATTTCCTGCAGATTTGGATTTTCCCTGGCGCCAATGGACATCCGCCCCATTATGACCAAAAATCCTTTGACCCGGCTCAACGGAAAAACACCTTTCAAACCGTCGTGGCTCCGAAGGCACAAGACGGCGCTTTGTGGCTCAACCAGGAGGCTTATTTCACCCTAACGAACCTGGACGCGGGAAATGCTCTGGCATACAAAGTACACTCAAAGAGTCATGGCGTGTATATCTTTGTGCTGGCAGGAGAAGTCGAGGCAGCCGGAGAAAAATTGCAGAAAAGAGATGGCATGGGCGTCTGGGAAATCGTAGAATTGGACATCAAGGCGAACGCACCGGCTCAGCTTCTGCTTATTGAAGTCCCTATGGACTAACCTAAAATTTTCTGCCGTATAATTATTCTGCCAAAGT
>JBHHWX010000673.1:0-3135 GCA_046756745.1 bacterium
TAGGCATTTCCGCATTCTATCACGATAGCGCCGCCTGTCTGATCCGCGATGGTGAGATTGTCGCTGCAGCGCAAGAAGAGCGTTTTACCCGTAAGAAACACGATTTCAACTTCCCACATCACGCCATCGCGTACTGTCTGTCAGAGGGCAAAATCTCGGGCCAGGACCTGGATTATGTTGCCTTCTATGACAAGCCGTTCATCAAATTCGAGCGGCTGCTGCTGACGTATCTCCAGTACGCACCGTTCGGCCTGAAATCATTCATCATGGCCATGCCGCTGTGGCTCAAGCAAAAGCTGTGGATGAAAGACTTTATTGCCAAAGAGCTCGATTTCGAGGGTAAGATTCTGTTTCCCGAACACCATGAATCGCACGCAGCCTCTGCGTTTTATCCTTCCCCTTATGAAGAAGCTGCCATCCTGACCATAGACGGTGTCGGTGAGTGGACCACTTCGAGTTATGGCGTAGGACGCGGCAATGAGATGGAACTCTGGGCTGAACAACACTTTCCGCATTCGCTTGGCCTGCTCTATTCAGCGTTCACCTACTTTACGGGATTCAAGGTCAACTCGGGTGAATACAAACTCATGGGCCTGGCGCCATATGGGGAGCCCAGGTACACAGATAGTATCTTGAACGAGCTCATCGATCTGAAGCAAGATGGTTCTTTCAAAATGAATATGAAGTACTTTAACTACTGTGCTGGCCTGACTATGACAAACAGTCGCTTCGCAGACCTTTTTGGCGGGCCGCCACGCAAACCAGAGAGCAAGATTGCGCAGCGGGAAATGGACCTGGCGCGCTCCATACAGGAAGTAACCGAAGAGATCATGCTGCGTAGCGCACGACATGTGCACAAAGAAACCGGCATGAAAAACCTCGTGCTGGCCGGCGGTGTGGCCTTGAACTGCGTCGGCAACGGACGCATCCTGCGCGAGGGTCCGTTCGACGATATCTGGATTCAACCCGCCGCCGGGGATGCCGGTGGGGCTTTGGGGGCTGCTCTTTACGTATGGCACCAATATCTCGGCAACGGCCGTAAACCCCAAAGCAAGCGTGATTCGCAAAAGGGCTCTTACCTGGGCCCGCAATTCTCGAATGAGCAAATAGAGGCCTATCTGACTGAAAATGAGATCCCATTCCGAAAACTCTCCAACGCCGAGATTGCCGAATCCGTGGCTGAACTGGTGGCCAGCGAGAATGTCGTCGGCTGGTTTCAAGGACGAATGGAATTCGGGCCTCGCGCTTTGGGTGGCAGGAGTATCATCGGGGACGCCCGCTCGCCCAGGATGCAGTCGATCATGAACCTGAAAATCAAATTTCGCGAGAGCTTCAGACCGTTTGCACCGTCCGCACTCGTCGAACACGTCTCAGACTACTTTGAGATCGACAGAGCCAGCCCGTACATGCTGCTGGTTGCCCCTGTCAAAAGGGAGCGCTGTGTTGATGTAAATGGAAACCAGCATGAGGGCCTGGATAAACTAAAAGTCATCCGTTCGGAGGTTCCTGCCATCACCCATGTGGATTATTCGGCACGTATTCAAACGGTCGACAAACACGACAATGGTTTGTACCACGCCATGATCAAGGCGTTTCAGAAAAAAACCGGCTGTCCTGTCATCATCAACACCTCCTTCAACGTCAGGGGGGAGCCCATTGTTTGTACGCCTGAACACGCCTACCTTTGTTTCATGAGGACGAATATGGACTATCTGATCATGGGGAACTTTCTGCTCGACAAGCAACAGCAGAAGAAACTCGAGCAGGATGTCGACTGGCAAAAAGAATACGAACTCGACTGAAGGAGTTGCACCATGCTGCTTGATGAAATAAAGTCCGTTCTGAGCAATGCTCACAAAACCGAATTGCGAAAATTTGGCCTCACACTGGGCGTTTTCTTCAGCATCGTTGCCGGCGTTCTGTTGTGGAAAGAAAGCGATACCTACCGCGTCCTTGCGGTCATATCCGGTGTTTTCATGGCTGCGGGCTTTCTCCTGCCAATTGCGTTGAAACCGGTCTATGTTGTGTGGATGTCTTTTGCGGTGGCAATGGGCTTCATCATGACTCGATTGATTCTTACCTTATTGTATTCCCTTGTTTTCACGCCGGCCGGACTTGTCATGCGGCTGCTTGGCAAAGATCCTCTTTCAGAGGCGATTGAGAGTGAAAGGGAATCCTATTGGCTGCCACGAGAAAAGGGCAAATTCACGCCGCAATCTGTTGAGCGTCAGTTCTAGGGCGGCGCTAATAAAAGACCGTCACTCGAGCTTTGCTCCTCATTTGTTGTCATTTGCCCTTCGGGCGCCATTGAGCAAGCACTGACCAAATGGCGCCCGAAGGGCAAATGACAGCGCGATGCGCTAAATGATTTTTTTCGCAGCGAAGTCTGCAAAAAAAATTAGATCCCTGCTATCCTGCCAATGACGGGACGTTGAGCGGCCCTTTGTTTGACCCCATCAGGGTCTTTACCTATTTGGACTCTTCGATCTCAGGGTACGCTGCGCCTAACCGTGGGCTTTGATGTACTGCCCCATTTACGCCGAAGGCGTTACATACCATAGCCCAGGGTTGCGCGGCAACCCTGGGTAAGCAAGAGGGTACAATCACGCCCAACCCTGAGAGGGTTAAACAAAACCGCGTAGCTATCAAGGAACTCGCTGTGAAACTCAGCCCTTCACTTACCAATCTTTTAACAATACCCGTAACATTGAAGGAGACCTGAAATGAGCAAACTGTCTATCGTTGCCGAGTTTTGGCAATTTCTAAGAGTCAGAAAAAAGTATTGGCTGGCCCCGATCATGATGTTTCTCCTGCTTCTTGCCACTTTGATCGTGATGACGCAGGGGAGCGCTTTGGCACCCTTTATTTATACATTGTTCTAGGAGTTTATGAAAATCAAGATAATGTGTGTGGTCGGCGCGCGCCCCAATTTTGTGAAGGTCGCACCCTTGATGCAGGAGTTCCAGAAACACCCGCACATTGCGGTGAAGTTGGTTCATACCGGGCAGCATTATGACAAGAGAATGTCCGACCTGTTTTTCACCGAGCTCGGTATTCCGCAGCCGGATATTTCCCTGGGTATCGGGTCTGGCAGTCATGGTGCGATGACTGGCAAAACGATGATGGCGTTCGAGA
>JBHHWX010000674.1:0-3130 GCA_046756745.1 bacterium
GATCAAGATAAACTTTATTTTTAAAATGTCAAGCTTAATCGTAATATTTTGCGACGACGCCTCAGCTTCATCAAGTTTGTCTTAGGTCTGCTCACTTTGGATTTGTGTATAAGACAATTTAAAATCGCAAAATCGCTCAGGCGATCAGAAAAAATTAAGATTTTTTGTGAAGCTGTTATTTCGTAACCAATCACGACAAGAAAATGCCCGCCCACAGAATCAGAACTGCCACAGAATTGAAAGTGAAATTGAAAAAATTCATTTCAGTGGGATTTACAATTCTGTGGGAGAAAATGTGCTCTATTTGTCGAAGATCCCGACTTTTCCTTTTCGGGGTAAAGGTTTTCGGTTCTCAATTTCTTAACCTGTAAACCTGTCGGCTTGATCTTTAATATTTTGGCCAAAGAAAGGTGAAGTGTAAAGAAAAGTTAGAGTTTACCCTGGAAAGGAGTCATCCTGTAAATCCGGTTTATCCTGTTATCTCGTCAAAAATAAATGAATACCTATGGCCGGTTACGTGATTTCAACTCTCCAGCTCCGGATGCCTCAAATGAAAATCCGTCGCATCTTGATAAGCCTTGGCCACTGCCAGCATCGCGGCTTCGCCAAAAAGCTTGCCGACAAAGCTGATACTGGTAGGCGTGCCTTTTTCTGTGAAGCCGTTGGGCAAAACCACGGTCGGGTGACCGGTGAGGTTGGTCATGAGGAGGTTGCTGCCGCCAAAGGAGGGTACGACGTAGACGTCGATTTCGGACATTAGTTTAGCCATGTCTTCCATCACCAGCGTGCGCAGACGATTGGCCTGGACGTACTCAACTGCCGGGATCATGCGTGCTTGCCGAAAGGCGTTGGGCCAGGCGTTTTTGATCTGCCGGACCATGAGGTCGTCGCGGTTGCTGCGAGTCAGCTCGTCGAAGGCAGCGGCAGCCTCGACGCTGAGAATGAACGACATGGCGCTGACCGGACGATCGGGCAGCTCGATGGGGATGAGGTTGATGCCCAGGGAACGCAGGGTTTCGAGAGTCGCATCGTCGAAAGCTTTCCCCTCTTTGTTTTCGCGCTCCCGTTCAAAGGCGCTTTTGACATAGCCGATACGGAGTTTCTTCACGTCTAAATTCGCGTCCCAGTTGAACGGCAGATCCACAAGCGTGCCGTCTCTGTTGTCGGGACCGGTGATGGCGTCGAAGACCAAAGCGCAGTCTTCCACGCTGCGGCACATGGGGCCGATTTTGTCCATGCTCCAGCTCAAGGCCATAGCGCCGTAACGGCTCACCCGGCCGTAAGTAGGCCGCAACCCGGTGACGCCGCAGCGAGTGGAGGGGGAAACGATGGAGCCCCAGGTTTCGGTGCCGATAGAAAATCCGACCAGTCCGGCGGCCGTAGCCGCCCCGGGTCCTGCTGAAGATCCGCTGGAACCCTGCTCGATATTCCAGGGATTTTTGGTTTTACCGCCGTACCAGACATCGCCCCAAGCGAGTGCGCCCAGGGTGAGCTTCGCCACTAAAACGGCGCCGGCTTCCTGCAAGCGTGTGACCACCGTGGCGTCGATATCGATCACTTGCTCTTTGTAAGGCATGGCGCCCCAGGTGGTTTTGTAGCCCTTTTTAGCCAATAAATCTTTCGCGCCCCAGGGAATCCCGTGCAACGGCCCGCGGTATTTTCCCGCAGCGATTTCTCGATCGGCTCGTTTGGCTTGCTTCAGGGCCAAATCTTCGGTCAACGTGACCACGCACTCGAGTTTTGGATCGAACCGTTTTAAGCGCGCCAAATACATTTCAGTCAGCTCAACAGAAGTGACTGTGCCACGCTTGATCAACTCCGCAAGCTGCGTCACTGGCCAGAAGGCCACGTCCTCCAAATTCTCAGGACGTTTCGGAGGAGCGATTGTGCTCATTCGCAGCGGTTTTTTCGATATCTCAAAAGTCATTCCCGGGAGAACCGGGTTGAACTGAACCGCTGGTGAGACACTGTTCGCGATCGAAATTTCCCGCAGCTCTTCATATTTTTCGAGAGACTCGTTCAGCCCCTCCACCATCAGCTCGCGTTCGGAGTCGGTGAATTCGAGACCGGCGAGCTGCTCGGCGTCGTGCAGCAGCTCTTTGGTAATTTTCTGCTTTTTATCTTCCTGCAACCTGGCCCAGAGCGCGCCGGGTAACAGGGTTGAAGAGAGACCGAGACTCGAAAAATAGGCTAAGAATTGCCGGCGGTTCAGACCTTTTTGTTCAGAGTTTGTGGTTAATTCAGGCATGGTTCCTCCCATTTGTGTTTCGATGAAGATCGAAAATCGTACAATCTTTCAAACATCTTCATACAGAAGAAGTTTGCTTTCTTCAAAATCAACGGTAAATTTCTTGAAGTACTGGAGAAAATTTAGGCCGATGAGTCCATCGATCCCAAGCTTCTCGGGAAGTGTATAGGCTAGCGCCTCTAAGTTTGAAACAGTTGCGTTTCCTACACTGAAAGATGGAAGCTTGACTATTGGAGCAAGGTGGGTTTGGGAAGCATCCCCAAAGCTGACGATATTTTTTAAAGAATCCTCTTGAAAGCCGATATTTCTTAACACCTCGGTTGGAATAATTGTTCTTGATGCTCCGGTATCCAAAGCCATCCAAACCACTGCTATACCCTTATATTCTATCCTGCATTCAAATCCAACTAGTGTGTCGCTTGGAGTAAAGGGGATTTCTTTCATAGGACTGGTATGATACCTTTTTGTGGACGCGAACCCGTAAATGTCACATAAAAGTGAGGACATGGATGCTTGCTCAGAAATTCATAAAGAGCCGCACGACTTGGACTATGCGCCAACAATCTACCTTTGGTTGGATGGTTCATTTCATCTATCTCGTCAACTTCGAAAAGAAGCCATTCATCTTTGTATTGCTTTTCGATTTCTTGAATATCTTTAACTTTCATGGTTGATTCTATAAGCTCCTAAATTAACTGAAAAACAAGAAAAATAAGTTTTTAAACGCAGAGTACGCAAAGGACGCAGAGAAAGGCGATTATCTGTTGCAAGATTTCGGTACAGATATCTAACTCTTATCATACTAACTGCTTAGATTTTTCTGCAGAACGATACTATTCAGTCTTTGGTATTGGAGTGCAACGCTTTAGCGTTGCGGCTCTC
>JBHHWX010000675.1:0-3130 GCA_046756745.1 bacterium
CGTACTGCAAGGGGTGCGGCATCTGCGCCGAAGAATGTCCGCCGGTCGCCATCGCTATGGAACGGGAGGAGGAATGAGTAAAGAATTTTGGAGCGGCAATATGGCTGCGGCGCGAGCGGCCAAGCTGGCGCGAATTCAGGTGGTCGCTGCTTACCCCATCACACCTCAGACACACACGGTAGAATATCTATCGGAATTCATCGCTAACGGTGAGCTCCAGGCTGAGTTGGTGAAAGTAGAATCCGAACATTCGGCGTTGTCGGTTTGTGCCGGGGCCTCATCGGTGGGAGCGAGGGCTTTCACCGCCAGTTGCTCGCAAGGACTTCAGCTTATGAGTGAGGTGCTCTACTTTACTTCCGGCATGCGCTTTCCGGTCGTGATGGCAATAGCAAACCGGACTCTCTCAGTGCCGGTGAATATCTGGGCGGACCACCAAGATACGCTGGTCAACCGGGACTGCGGTTGGATTCAAATCTACACCAACAGCGTTCAGGAGGTTTACGATCAGATGCTCATGGCATTCCGGATCAGCGAGGACGACGAGGTCTGTCTCCCGGTGCTGGTTTCGTACGATGGTTTCATCCTTTCTCACGCCTCTGAAGTCGTGAACACGATCGGACAAAAAGAAGCGGATGCCTTTCTGCCCAAGCCGGGAAGCACCGATAGACCGCTTCTGGACCCGGAGCAGCCGCTGCAGTTCGGAGAGGTGCTCTTTCCCAACTGGTATCCCGATTATGAATACAAGAAACACAACGCTCTGGTCAACTCCAAAGAGGTTATCAATAAAGTCTACGCTGATTTTGAGAAACGATTCGGCCGACGTTATGACCTGATCGACGCCTACCGGTGCCGCGACGCCGAAATCATCTTTGTAGGCATCGGCTCTATGATGAGCACGGTACAATGGGTCGTCGATCAACTTCGCGAGCATGGAGAGAAGGTAGGGGCGCTCAATATCCGGGTTTTTCGTCCTTTCCCGGAACAGGAGCTTGCAAAGGCGGTGAAGAAGGCCAAAACGATCGCCGTTCTGGACCGGGACATCGGTTATGGAGCCGCCGGCATGGTTTTCTCTGATATCACCAGAGCTTTACACAATCATGACAAGCGTCCCAAAGCCTTGAATTTCATTATTGGTCTGGGGGGAAAAGACATCGTGCCCGCAACCATCGAGAAATGCTTTGCTATCGCAAAAACCGGCTACCAAGGGCAAAGCGTTTACTGGCCGGATGCCAGCGTCGAGGACAAGGAGAAACCGGGAGCGGTCACGGTCGGATTTGGCGGAACGTAAGCGATGACGTTGATGAAAAAACTCTGACAGGGTTAATGTTAAGCACTGTAATATAGAGAATGCCATTGTATGAATACTATACACGCAAATTTTTGTAAGACTCTAACCCCGTCAGAGTTATAAATAGTTATGAAAACGTTTCTCATCTTCATCGCGGTCTCTTTCCTGCTCATCGCTCTGGCGTTGCGTTTGTTCGAAAACAGTTTGGTTTTCTTTCCGAGCAAATACCCTCTCGGCAACTGGCAGCCCCGCGGAGTGAAAATCGAAGACTGTTTTTTTCGTACAGAAGATGGCGCCCAACTGCACGGTTGGTTTGCGGCGCATGATAGCGCCGTTGCCACGCTTTTGTGGTGTCACGGCAACGCCGGTAACATCACAGACCGGGTGGACAATCTCATGAAATTGTCTGAGTCGCCCGTTAACATTTTTATCTTTGACTACCGCGGTTACGGTCGCAGCGAAGGCTCCCCTAATGAAGCCAACGTTTATCAGGATGCGGTCTCGGCCTACGATTACCTCGCGTCTCGTCCCGACGTCGATGCGAAAAAAATGATTCTTTTTGGACGTTCTTTGGGCGGCGCAGTCGCTGTGGATTTGGCGACTCAAAGATCTTGCCACGCTTTGATTCTGGAATCCACCTTCACATCTGCAAAAGATATGGCCCAGTCTCTTTATGGCCCCCTGCCGGTGCATTGGATTATCAATACACAGCTCAATTCAGCAGAGAAAATACGGCGACTCCATGTCCCTCTCCTCATGCTTCACGGAACTCACGACAGCATTGTGCCCTTCGCACTTGGGAAAAAATTGTTCGATCTCGCCAACGAGCCCAAAGAATTCTACAAAATTCCCGGAGCAGATCATAACGATACCTATTACGTGGGTGGAGAGCTTTATTTCAAGACGCTGGAGGAGTTTATTTTGCGGGTCAGCCTGGAGACGCGTTAAAGGGATAGAAATCAGATCCGTGACATAGGGCAGATCCCGGACTTTTTTTCAAAATTTTGCCAGTCGACAACATTTCTGCTGAGAGTTATTTCGTTCAGGTTTTCTCTAAACTATAGGGAGTGATTTAGGATGGAGAAGTTCCGGAATGAAACTCTTCCTCTCTTATTGCACCCATAAATATCTAATTCAATTTCATAAACCCGGTTACTTAAATACCAAGGAGGTAAAAATGTCACAGCAGAATCCTCGTAGCCGGAAAAATGAGGTGACGTTCACCCTACCAGCTACACCAATTTATCAATTCTTAAACGATCTCACTCTCAAGAAAAGTTCTCAAATCCCGATTGGCAATTCTGCAATTCACGTTCCTTTGAATGCTAACCGGCTGCTAAGGTCGCTGCAAGTTTTGTCCGACGTGGAATTTTATCCAAAGAAGTGATCGCTGAAATCGCTTTGAAAGGGGTAAACGTCGACGATGAAGCGGATAAATTAGGGAGATCCAATTTGCAGTTAGCGGCGATCTATCATGAGGCACCGCAAACACATCCGGATTTTGCTGAAAAGATTGGCGTCGTGTTTCATGCCCGTATATCGAATATCGCGCCTCCACCCCTATCATAAACGGACTGTTACCCAAGTGATACCCTATTCCTAATCCAAAACCCACTCCCATATCTTTGACGTTTTCCTGAAACTCTCCGCGCGGTAAGCCAATCTGAAGATTACCGTAAAATGTAAATTTGTGAGGTTGAGCTGCCGCTTGCTGTGCCATCACAGATGGTGTCAGCAAGCCCGTAATGAGTAAAAAGAGAACGGTCGAGAATGAATTGTTTTTGGCCTGTTTCATGATAAATCCTCCAATTTCGATAAAACATTGCAGCAACCCTGTTCCTG
>JBHHWX010000676.1:0-3120 GCA_046756745.1 bacterium
CATTTAAATTCCAATATTCACAGTCTAACTCACAATAAATTGAAACGTTGTGGACCCTTTGCGTCTTCGTGCCTTGGTGGCTATGAATTATTCGGGTTTGCTTTCAGATTGATTCTGCAGCCGGTCTGGCGCGTCGGTGATGATCATGTTGACACCTAACTTAATGAAACGCGCCATCATTTCGGGTTCGTTGACAGTCCACACAACCGAGCGAAATCCGGCGTTATGTATTTTTTTGATGAGTTTGTCGGAAACCAAGCTTTTTTCCAAATGAATGGCCTGAGCGCCGGAAAATTTCGTCAACGGTATTTCTGAATTTCGAATGGTAAAATTTTTATCGACTAAATAGCCGGTGAGCACTCGATGATTTATTTTTCGAATCCTGCGAATCACCAGAGGATTAAAAGAAGAGATGATGGCTTTATCCTCAAGACCGTAAATTCGAATCATATCCACAACTTTCTGTTCGAGGCCGTTTTTGGGCAATCCATTGGTTTTAATCTCGATGTTCAAGATTACGCGATCTTTTGTGAGCTCAATGGTTTCTTCCAACGTGGGGATGGGCTCCCGCAGTCGCTTTCCCGGGCTTTTCAGGCGCAATTTTTTGAGATCGGAAAGCGATTTGTTTTTGACAAATCCGCGGCCGTCCGTCATTCTTCCCAATATCGGATCGTGAAAAACAACCACCTCCCCGGTTTTGCAGGTGCGAACGTCTAACTCGATGCCATCAACTCCCAACTCGATAGCGGCTTCGAACGCTGCGATACTATTCTCAGGAGCGTTTTGCTTAAATCCCCGATGCGCAAAGTTTAATGTTTTGTTCGTATCGAAAATTTCAGAGTCCTGCCATGTTCTGTTACCACAAAATACGATGTGATTGGTATAGTTATAAAGTAGTGAAAATATTACAAATATTCCAACAAAAAATAACTAATCAGCCTTTGGTATTGGAGTGCAACGCTTTAGCGTTGCGGCTTCATTGAAACAGTGCAAAACTAAAGTTTTGCACTCCCAAGCTTCTCACTCCTGAATAGCCACATTAAAAGTATCGAATATGTGTACAAGCTTCCGGGTGAGCTCTTTGCGTTCGAACTGTGTATTCATAATCCGTTTCTTGTCATTCCTCCTCTGCTTTTTCATGTTCGAATACGAATTGCAGATGCTGTTCCCAATCTCTGTGATATTTTCATGTGCAAAAAGTTCAATTGTCGTTATGGCTTTTAGTATCTTGACGCCTTCAACACATGGACCGATAGCCATAATTTTCTTTCCGGAGACTAAATATTCAAATGTTTTGCCAGGAACAAAATCGCAACTGACCCCGGGAGCGATTGGATATAATAAAAGATCGGCATTGAGAACATTTTCTAAAGCCTGCCGGTGGCTGACATACCCAGTACAGGTGACCACGTTTTCCAGAGCATAGTGACGAATTTCCTCGCATAATTTTCCGGTGAGATTTTTCCCGACCAACTTCACGGTGATTTCATCCCGAAGTGAAGGATGGGTTTGAAACACGCTGCTCAGAGCTTTAAAAAATCCGGTTAATGGCGTGAGGGCAGTTACGGCGCCACAAAATGTGATGGTGAATTTCTCCTCGTACGCGAGGGGCACTTTGTCAACGTCCTCGGCATCATAGCCATTGGTGATAGTCGCACATTTTTCTGGATGAATCTCATTCTGTTGTCGAAGCTTTTCTGTCAATCCCTCTGAAACGCTGAGAACCGTGTCCGCATGACGAAGAACCCGCCGCTCTAAAAGACGATTCAACCATTTATGAAAAGGAGTCGGCTCAAATTGAAAATTTCCTCCGGACCAGCCGTCCCGGAAATCGGCAATCCAGGGACGTCCCGTGGTTTTTTTCAAAAACAGCCCGGCCAGGTGTACGGAATGCGGCGGCGCCGTCGTGAAAATACACTCGATCCCGCCGGCCCGGATAATGCGCAGCGCCTTAAGAGCGGCAAACGGCAGCCACAGCACTTTCGAGTCCGGGATACACAGCCAGGCGGCGAGTCGTCGCAAAAATCCCCAGAGTTGACCCGCGGACGAATCCGCATCTTTTGACTTTGAACGCACGGGAGAAAGCGCCGCCAGAATCCGCTGTGGATCCAGCGAGCCGGTTCGATAGATTTCAGATGCAGCGACGTCGTGCAAAAGGGTGGGGTCTTTAGCATAATACGCGACATCTTTCACCGTCACAACAACGGGCTGCCAGCCATAGGATGGAAGATATTTGACAAATTTGGCGACTCTTTGGGTGCCCCCCATGCCCAACGGGGGGAAATAATAAGCCAGGATAAGAACCTTTTTCACCGTTTCATTCCGACCTTTTCGTTGACCTTATTGAGTAACCACCGTAACCGGCACGCTGGGCTGCGAAGATACCTCCGCCACCGCAGCGCTGCCTTGCGAAAAAAATCATCCCCGGTTATCTCACTGAGTAGGGTCAGAAGCCGGAAATGAACTTCGATGTACATCGGCGACGCTAACCTGCGTGTTGGGTGGAGATCGTAGAGATTCCAATAACCGGTATCGTACCGTTCTAGATTTTTTTTAAGCCCGGTAATCGCAACTCCGAATAAGTCAAAGGCAGCTTTGTCTTGCCAAAAAGTCGCGTAATCGAAAATACCTAACAGAGCAAAAATATGTCCGTTCAGAACCAGAGACGGCGGGTCCGTCGGGTATTCTTCAAAAACAAGCGCGCCATCCGGAAAACTGGCGGTCACTCCCCCCTCGCGGACCGGATGAAGAAAGGCTTCGAAAGCGCTTTGTGTTATGTACAGAATGCTGTCATTCGGCAGGAGCGAATAAACCCGCAGCAACAGCGAAATGCCTTGTGCTTGCGCCATAGCGGAGATCCACGGGGCCCGGTGTCCGTAAAAGTCCAAGTCGTAATCATAAATCCAAGCTGTTATCCCGCTGCGCCATTCCGTACACTTTTCCAGCAACCAGGTTACAATCGTTTTGACCGTATCGAGGTCTTCCGGAGCCCGCGAGCGGTCGTAAACCTGAAGTTTAAATAAACCGTATTGAGCAACGGTGACGGGATTGTAGCGCAACCCAGTGTTCTTCCCCATATACACTTGTGGAATTCCGCGCTCGTCTTTGGGGTAACCAAAC
>JBHHWX010000677.1:0-3103 GCA_046756745.1 bacterium
CAAAGCGCCGGCGAAGTTAGGGTTTAAACGCGCCCGCAAACGCAGGAAAAAAGATCTCGAGCAATGTGGCCAGATGAATCTTTTTGCCGCGAATAAAGGACGGGTTCTGCACCTGCCGTCGCGGCTCAGTTTGTTTGAACAGGCCTTGCGGCTCGATGAACGCGGAGAGTCAAATGCCGCTGATTTTTATCAGAAAGCGATCTCTGCCGGCGACTGCTTGGCCGACGCCTATTGCAATTTAGGAATTTTGGAATCCAAAGCCGGCAAAATCCAGAAGGCTTTTGATTTTTTTACCCAATCGTTGAAACAAGACCCGCGACATCCGGAATCGCACTACAACTTAGCGAATTTGTATTTTGACTTGGAGAACTTGAATTTAGCGCAGCACCATTATGAAATCGCCGCTGAAATCGACGCTCATTTTCCAAATATTTTTTTCAACTTAGGATTGGTGCTGGCGATGCGGGAAGATTTCGATGCCGCCTTGACCGCTTTGTCAAAATACCGGGAGCTCGCGCCGGATGAAGATGGCGTCAAAGCGGACGATTTGTTGACAAGCCTTAAGAGATCGCTGGCAGCTCAGCGGGGTTTAAGAAATGAAAAACTATCCTAATTGTCGTTGAAGAATTGTTACGGATTAAATGCGTTACGATTTTCGCCGATTAAACTTTGACGGAGATCTGTTTTTATAAATGGTGTCTGAACGAAAACGCATCTAACGCCCTCTCATTCGAGGCGTTTTTTGCCATTGCAATCTCCTGCCGTGCCGAATTAGGAGATTGCTTCGCTGAGACGCGCTCGCAATGACAGCAAAAAATTACGTTTTCGGTCAATCACTCGATAGAGAATGAAAGGGGATCCCAAACACACCCATGAGATGGCTTTACGGTCTTTTAGTAATTTTGCTGCCATGCCGCACTGGTATTGCACAGGAAGAAATCTATCTTCATGGTGATTTGAGCACACCTAATGGCAGTGATTTCTGCAATCCATGCGTGGATGACGTCATTCGCGCCGTGAACACACTTCGGGATCACGGGGCATCATTAGGGTTCAATTGGGGCGCGAATCATCCCGAGGTTCAGGGCGCCGGCACCTCGAACCACTGGCAAGGCATTCAGCGACTTTTAGAACACGATTTTAACATTCCTTACCTTGTGGTTTCTTCCTCTCATCATGATTTATCTTTAACAGTGGATGGCGAAGTCGTCCAAACTTCCGGTCCGGCACGCTTGGCTATCGTTGCCATGGCATCCCGCAACAGCAACGGGTCTCGTCTCCGTTCCAACCGTTTGGAATGGGGAAAACGGACGCGTGATGTATCTCCACCACCGGAAGATGTGATCGTCGTTTCCCACATTATCACATCTGATTTCGATCATCCTGGCGGTATGCAAGCCATTGGCAAATATTTATTTGTGGGGTCTGACGGCAGAATCGGCCACCAGCGTGATTCTGCCCTGTTCACGCTTTGGGATATGTCGCATCCGCTTGCGCCGCGAGAAGTTTGGGCGCAGCGCTGGGAGCTTCCCGTTGAGAACGCGAATTCCGTGGGTATAACTCGCTTGCAAGACGGACGTTATTTAATGGTAAGGGCTTTGAGTGATGCGAAACAATTGGAGTTTTATGTGTTAGGCAATGACTTGGAGGTAAGCCCGGCACAGTATTTCAACGGACAGGTTTGGGATCTTTGGGATCACAGTGAGCTACGAACAGAGCTGTTAAAAGAAGATGGCAGCCCGGATCTCAGTTGGTCTGATCTGGGCAGTATCTTCGGCAATGCCGGTTATCAAAGCACGAATATTGTCACCGAGTGCGGCACCGGCCGACTCTATCTCATCGCGTCGCATGGACGCCGGCCGGAAAGCCACGGCGGCGGCGATTTTGTAGACGCTTACCACCTGGATATTCCGGTCCTGCGGCCCAACCCTGACAGGCAGGAAGAAGGCGTCATTATCACAAAAGTTGCAAAAAGACACATGTTTCCTGCAGGCAATGCCGGCGCGCGACAAGGAGATCTGCAAGCTGCGGCCGGAGTATATGTCAGTCCCGACCATAAACTCTATTTCTACGCTACGGAGCATGGAGCGACAGGAAAAGGGGGCTTTGTCAAGATGATCGAGTTTGGTCCGCAAGAACCGTTATCAGAGGTCACATTTATCGAGGACGCTTGGGTCGAACTTTATTCCTTACCCGACTTTCAAGGCCGTTCTATTGTGTTGGACTTTAGCGACTATCTCTTACGCGACTATGATGATTTTGGAAATATTGAGCGATTTGATGATGAGGCGTCTTCGGTTATTTACGCTTTACCTCCCGGTTACCGGCTCCGTCTTTTCGCAGAGATACAACAGGGATCCGGTTTCTTCGATTTGGAGGGCTCCGGCTTTGTCAAACGTATCGCAAAGCTCAGTGATGTTATGATGAGCCATGGCGTCGATGCCGATGACAAGTTCAGCTCTGCCGAATGGATCGATGACGGCGCTGTCACATCTTCTCAACAGGCGGAATCCAGGCTTCGTTTGCCATTCCGGCTCCACCAGAATTATCCCAACCCTTTTAATGCCGAAACCGTCATCTCATACGAACTTAAGAAGGCCGGGCTCGTCCGCGTCGAAATATATGATATTCGAGGACAACAGATCAAGACGCTCACCTTTGAACATCAAACGCCTGGTTCATACTCTGTAACATGGTCCGGCCGGGATGAATTAGGCAATGACGTCGCCAGCGGAACTTACCTGTTTCGGATTGAGATGGGAGAATTTGTTGACGTGAAAACGTTGACGATTGTCCGGTAATGAGCAGCCGGCAGGAAAAAGAACAGCAGAAATACACCACACTAAACCATGCGGCAACCACAGAAATATGGCTTCATAATTTCTCCATCCCGAGAAAATGTTTCACTCAACTCCCCGGTTCCAGGTGCAAATATTTCTGAAACCATTCCACCGTTTTTTGCAGTTTGTCGAGCTGATGGTTCGGTTTCACGGTCGGATGCGGTTCATCGGGATAGATGAAGAGCTTCACAGTCGTCCCGGTCAATTCCACCGCGCGGTAAAACTCCAGAGCTTGTTCCATCGGCACGCGCTGATCTTTTTCG
>JBHHWX010000678.1:0-3101 GCA_046756745.1 bacterium
AAGTGTGCCATTCTCCCCAGTGACCCACAAAACCGATATCGACGTGATCTATCGCAGCATGGCCGTTGTATTTTTCCCCCAGAGCGCGAATCAAACGCTCGGCGTGCTCCAAAAATATCGGATCATCAAAGTTGGGCATGAACTGAGTGGTGCTGTCCACGAGGTCGACGAAGGTGACGCCGGTCAGTCCGAGATCTAGCAGCCACTGCGGCACCCGGGCGCCAATATTGACCGCCATGATGCGAAACGCCAGCTTCTGGCCCTGGCTTTGCACTTGTTGCAAGAGCTCATCAATTTGAGTAAAGGGGATTTGACCTGGCTCGCGTTCGATTTCGTCCCAGTACCAGCGGTAGTAAGCGACGCTGGTCAACGGATATTGGTCTCGCGGCATGTCACTGTTGAGTCTGTGGAAGGTGGTGAATCCCATGCCCGGGTTGACCAGAATGTCGTCTGTTTCTTCAAAAGCAATGCGAACTCTGTTCTGATTGGAATTTTCTTCGGTTGGCAGCTCGGATGAACACCCAAAAGCAAGAAGCATGAGACCGGCTATTACCGAATTAAAACGATGAGCCGTATTTTCTATACGAATCACTGCAAGCAAATAAGTGCTTCCGTGTTTGTGTGTTCATGTTCCAACATCGAATCGGAGATTATCCAAAGCCCTAAGATAATAGAAAAAAGGATGAAATCCATAAAAAAATCTGGGACGCACTCACCAAAAATGATTAGTACTGGAAATGAAGTACACTCAATTTAAAAATCGTGTCCGAGGCTATCCGGTCATTTCGGGCCGATTGCTCGATATGCTCGGGGAAGACAGGCGCATTTTACAAAACCAATTGAGCCGCTGGCGAAAACAGGGCCTTATCATTCAGCTTAGACGCGGTTTGTACCTGCTGAATCGCGAAGACCGGGCTATCCACCCTTCGCCATTTTTTCTGGCCAATCAATTGGTCTTTCCATCCTACGTCAGTCTTGAGGCTGCGCTGGCTTTTTATCATATCATCCCGGAAACCGTCTATCAGGTGACCAGCGTAACGACGCAGAAACCCGGCCAGTTTGACACACCCGCAGGCAGCTTTCGCTACCGCCATGTCAAGCCGTTGCTGCATTTCGGGTTCGAATCCGTTAAAGATGAAGCGGGCTTGTCGATTCATATCGCTTCTCCGGAAAAAGCCCTGCTCGATTTTTTTTATCTTAATCTCGCACAATTCTCAATCAGCGACCGGCGCATTTTCGAGGACTCGTTTCGACTGCACGCCAGTGAGGCGTTGCAATTATGAGTTCTAACGCTGACCTTCTGTTTTTAAAGGTTAGCGTTTGGAGTATCCCGTGATGTGCAGTGAAATGGTTTCGCTCGGCAAGTTGTTCGGGATGGCCGCGGTGTAAAGATCATCCACCTCGTTTAAAGTCAGGCTTTGCCAGGCCGCATCGCTTTGGCCGTGATAAGAAAGCGAGACCGTCTTCAAGCCTATCTCCTCGAAGATACCGAAACGGATTTCCCCGGTTTGACCCGCGTTGACAAAGTTGGTATAGTTTCCATCCGCCAGAATAGTGAGCGCTTCTAAATTTGGGGGCTGCGGACCTGCCTGATACGGGCCGGCTCTTTGTGGACGTCGAGGCCAAGCCGCGTCCGCAATTTGAACCAGGTGGCTTCAAATTCAGGTATCGTATCCGGCTCCTTCGGTTGCAGTTGCTGCCACAGCTTTTGCAGCTTCGCAAACGTGCGCCGGTTTTCCTCCGAGGCGTTGAGCCGCCGGTTGAGCTCGGCCTCATCTTCCGGAGATATCTCCCCGGAAAGATAAAGATTGATCAGTTTGTAAAATTGGTTGTCGATCATCATTCACTAACTACGGACACGGATTAGCTGCGTGTCGGAAAGCTCATTCAACGTTTCTGCCATGTACGCATTTAGTCCCTCTCTGGGATTTTCATACCGAATCAGAATTATCTAAAGCTGTAAAGATAATAGAAAAAAGCATGAAATCCATGAAAAAAAATCACTGGAAAATCCATAAATCCCTTGAATATTTTGAAATTGTTTGTGATATTGCGTTTGAGCACTATCTTTCCGTCGCGGTTCACAACACAAATGTAAACAACTCAGGTCACCTGCCAAAGGTTCTATGCGGCGGGAGTTTTTTCACGCCAAAGTGCGGGCCCTGAGTAATTTGGTCGAAGATGCAACATCCTCTGTGTCATGTCAGATCATTAACAGAGAGTTAGAAAATGTCAACCAGCATATTTGATAACAAGTCTGTTAAGCCGGATAATAAGAGCCTGTCAGAAGTTCTGGCAACAACAGGTCCGTTATGGGAAGCAATCAAGAAACACCTAAAGGATGAGTACGGTGATTTGAATGAAGAATGGAAATTTTATAATCAGAAATCCGGGTGGATTTTAAAGGTATTGCGCAAGAAACGTAACTTATTTTTTTTCACCCCTTTTGAAGGGTATTTCAGAATTGTTTTTGTATTTGGAGATAAAGCTGTTGCCGTGGTTGAAAAGAGTGATTTGCCGCAAAACATCATAGAGTCTCTGAAAAATGCCAGAAAATATATGGAAGGAAGAGGCATTCCACTTGAAGTGAAAAGACCTGAAGATGTCGAGAACATCAAAAAACTAGTGCACATAAAAATCCATTATTAGCCCGTGTGTCTAAAGTATTGAAGTCCCGGAGAGGGACAAGACTTTTCAGTGCTCCATCGTTCCATGACTCCAATAATCCGGCAAAATGCCGGCATTAAATAAACTCAACAAAAATAACGAGGTCAATCATGGCATTTATACGAAACCCGGATCACCCTGATCTGCCGATGTGCAAAAGCATGCGCACCAAAGCGAGCTACATCCCGGATATGCAAGACGAACATTATATGGAGGTTCATCATCCATACAATCAATATTTCTGTTTGAACACGCTGCACAACGTCGGCCCGGATGACGATGTCGTGTGTCCGGAAGATTGTACACCCAATCGCGTGTGCTTTGAGCCCCATCTAAGCCGAGTTGTGTAAGCAATCGGCAAAGTTTTGTCGATGTACGACGCTAAGCGCCTAAGCTTCTTCCAAGACTTCGCTTGAAAGAAGTGGCTCCATTGG
>JBHHWX010000679.1:0-3086 GCA_046756745.1 bacterium
GCAAGCGCGTCCGGACTATCCTTACGCCTTGCAGGGGCTGGCAAAGATTCACAACGCCAAAGGAGAGGTCGAGGCCGCCATTCAAAAATGGCTGCGCGCCTATGACTTGGCTCCGGATCACGCCTTCATGGAGGCGCTGGCGCCGGCTTACCGCGCGACCGGACAACACGCCACGGCGGAGGTGTTGACCGAGTCGGTTCTGGAGGCGTTCCGGCAGCACGAAGCGCAGGGCTGGAACGTCAACTTGGAATTCGCCCGTTTCTGCGCCGAACAAAACACCCATACTGAGGACGCCTTGCAGCGCATCGAGCGGGAATTCGCTCGTCGCCCAAATCATTTGGACGTATTGGAAACCTACGCCTGGCTGCTTTATCGAGACAACCGTCCGGCCGAAGCCGCGCCGTTGCTCGAACGGGTGTTGCAGACGAATCCTCGCAACGCCAGGCTGCATTACCGTGCCGGCATGATCGATCTTCGGTTGGGCCGGCCGGAACAAGCGCAAACCCATTTCGAAAGCGCGTTAAGCATCTATCCTGAAAGTGCCATGGCCAAACGAGCCTTGCAGCGACTGTCTTCGGACAGGTTACGGGCGCGATTGCAAAAAACGGCCCCTCGTCAGCCTGCCAAGGCCCGCTCCCAAAAGTCGCTATCCAAACCTACGTGACATAGATTTTGGAGACATCATGGAGACCTTGTTTCAAGAGAAAAACCGAAATGAAGCCAGGCCAAGCTTGACGCCTTAGGCGCGAAGCTCGTGCCGATCCTGCAAGCGATGGGTATCGAGGCGAAGCCAACAGTCTTCGATATCTACAACATCATGGAAGAGGAATAGGGCACAGCGGCCTAAAATACGCGGTTGTAGGGGACGACGCTTCGCGGCACCGCTGCTGAACCGGAGCGATTGGAGAGACCCGAAGAATCCTGAAGCGAAAGATTCACCGGGTTGCAGGAGGGTTTCATCTGATTCCCGTTGACCCTGGGTTACATCGCGAGTTTGGCGTGGCGGACGAAGGACACAACCACAGCGAAATCCTGGCCGCTGTGGCGCCCCGCTTCGGTTTCGGTCGAGGCCGCCATCGAACGCTCTGCCCAGGTTGGCAAACAGATCATTGAGTACATCAAAGTTGCCGGCCGGTGTGACCGTATGCTGTGGACTGTGTGTGAGCACGAGCGACTGCGAAGGTGGGTGTTCGCAGGTCTTGCCTGCCCGGCGTACCGAGCGTTTGTTACCCAGCGTCTGTAACGAAAAGTCTTTGGCGAGACGCCTTCGGGTAAGTGAGTTTGGCGGCACTGTAAGCCTCTAAAAAAGGAGATGCCTAAAAAAACACTTGATTTTCTTGAAATCGTTGTTTATTATGAAAATACATATCCACTTTATCGATTCTGCAAAATTTTCAATAGTTAATCTATCATGAATACTCATACCCGGGAAACGGGAAAAGAGTACACAGATCTCGAGCTGTTTGAAGAAATCGCCAGCAAGCAAACCTGGGCCTTAGAAGCCATCTACGACCGGCACGCCGGCCGTCTCAACGGGTTGGCGATCAAAATTTTGAAAGACGACTATCTTGCTGAGGAGGTGCTGCAGGAGGTCTTTTTAACCATTTGGAATGATCCGAGCCGGTTCAACAGAAGCAAGGGCAGCCCGTTGGCGTGGATGATGATCCTTTGCCGCAATAAAGCTATCGACAAGCTGCGGGCGAAGGAAACCGCCGTCAAACGCTCGGCCATTTTAAATGAAGACATCTTATTTCAAGATGAAGTATGGGCGGCGGACAACCCATTGCAGGAGACCCATTACCGCGAGCTGCAAACGCGCATTCGCGGCGCTTTAGCACAACTGCCGTCGGAGCAGCGCCTGGCTATTGAAATGACGTTTTTTCAGGGATTTTCGCAGACAGAAATTTCCGAGCAGTTGAACTTGCCTCTGGGCACCATCAAAACCCGTATTCGCCTGGGCATGCAGAAGCTGCGGACTTTGATGGCAGACGTAGGCTACCCGTGAATCCTATGCAATGTGATGAGATGAGAAATGTGCTTGCGGCCTACTGTTTGGGGGTTTTGAATGATAACGAGAGACAAAGCGTGGAAGCGCATTTGAAAAAAGGATGTTACGAATGTTTATCGCTTTTAGATGACATGCGGACGATCGCCTCGTATCTGCTGTTTTCAGCCGGTGAGCGTCCACCCACTTCACGAGTGAAGAAAAAAAATCTGTCGATGTTTTGAACTTTTTGGTTTCAAATGACGTTGGAACGAAAACTTCCCGAAGGCGTCTCGCCGAGGGTTTTTTAGAGTACGGAGTAAAATTCGCTCGGCGGGGACGCCTTCGCTAAGAAATAACGCTCCTATAGATATGTAAGAATAGCCGCTTTTGAATAATTAATTACTTTTGAGAAATGAATCGAGAACAAATTGAACAACTTTGCGTCGGTTACGTCCTCGGAACGCTGGGTGAAAAAGAGCGTGATCTGGTGGAAAAACATTTGAAGGACGAGGCGTTCCAAGAAGTTCTGTCTCAGTTTGGCAGCGTGGCGAGCGACCTGCTCTTCGAAGCCGAACCGGTGGCGCCGCGACCGGAATTGAAAAAAAGTATTCTCGAGCGGGTGCAAGCGGAAGCGCAAAAGGAAGGCGAACGCGATACATCCAGTGTAGAAGAAAACCCGTTCTATTTTCTGAAAGCGGATGAGGGAACTTGGAACGAGGTTAGTGAAGGCGTCACCACAAAAAATCTGTTTGAAGACACCGAACGTAAAATCACTACCATGCTGGTGCGCATGGCCGCCGATAGTAAATTTGCCGCACATGCACACGGTGGTCCGGAAGAACTCTACATACTCGAGGGCGACTGCCTGTGCGCCGGGGAGCTGCTCGGCCCCGGCGATTACCACCGCGCCGAAAGCGGTAGCGAGCACGGCATGACTTCCACTAAGAACGGTTGCCTGATGCTGGTTATCTCGCCCGAATTGACCTTCCACGCATAATTCTCGAAACCATATTATTTTAGGATGGCTTTAAAATGCTCAAGCATCCGTCCCCGGGTGCGTTTGACGCTTTGTAAAAACAATTGATTACGACGCCCCGAG
>JBHHWX010000680.1:0-3086 GCA_046756745.1 bacterium
CTGGCGATGTGAGAATACGAATTCTCGAGATTTGTGGAAGCTAATCCAAAACTCTGACAGGGCTCGCAAACCCTGCCAGAGTTCTATCTTGTATCGACATCCTTTCATAGATTATTTTATTAAACCTTGCGCCTTTGCGGTTGATGAATTTTTCAGGTTAAGTATCTACCTGACAAGCATCAATTTTTTCGTGATCGCCATTGTCCTGCCTGTTTTCTCGGTGGCTTGCAAGCGATAGAAGTAGACGCCGCTTGTTAATTTTGTGGGCTTCCACAAGATCTCATGTTTGCCTGCCGCGAGATTTTCGGACAACAATAACGCTACACGCTGGCCGAGCAGGTTGAACACCTCCAACTTTACCTTTGACTGTTGAGACAGCGTAAAGATGATACGCGTCGAGGGATTGAACGGGTTCGGATAATTCTGCGTGAGCTCCATTTGCAACGGTTGCTGCGATGCACGCTCATCGATTGCAGTTGTCGGCGTATTCGATGGCGCTGTGATCTCGAAGAACCCTGCGGAGGAACCCATGGTTAAATCATCATAGAGAAGCGCATGGGTCAGCTCGCCAGGATAGCCGCGAAACAGCGTTGTCGCCGAATCGAGCAGCGCATCGTACACAAGAATGTCGCGCCGGATAGCAAAATAGATGCTGTCGGGATGGTGCTTGTTGATCGCGACCGCCTCGAAAGCGCCTTCCCGCGCACCGATGGCTTGCATACTGATCGTATGAAGTGTGCTGCCGCCATCGTATGTGTAGGCGATGGCATTGCTCAGGTTCTCGCCGCAGGCCAGGTAGAGCGTGTCGACGCTGCCGGGTTTGGCGACGATGTCATTGACCGGCAGCGGAAATGGTGCTGGATTGAACACAGCCTGCGGCCCATAGCTGGTGCGGCTCCAGGTCGCGCCGCGGTCGAGCGATTTATAAACAGCACCGGTGTCGATTTTTGACGCATGGCCGCCGGGGTCATCACTGACACCGCCGCCGGAAGCAAACAGCACTTCGGAATTCGGCGTGCCGGTTTTAGCAACGATAATTGCCTTGAAGACATGGTCACCTGCCTGGGGCAGTGCTTTCCAAGAATTGCCGCCATCTTCACTCAATAAAAGAGCGCCATAGACAATATTCTCGCAGTATGCTGCTGCAAAGATACTATCGCTATTCAAGAAAGTGAACGCACTCACCCTGCCGCCGCTCGATTTGAATTTTTGCTCATCCAAACCGGGCACATCATGGTAGGCGATAGAAGTCCAATCATTGTTCGTAAAACCGCCATTTGTACTCACAAAAAGCGCATTGCCGTTTGCGGCAACAATATGACTGGTATTATCGGGATTGATAGCAATGGCAGTGAACCCAAGATTACCGCCGCCGACTGGATTGATCGGGTAATTCCCATAGGGCGATGCCCACTTGGCTGTGGAGACGACATTCGTATCTGTGAAAGAGGATGTGTAAGCCAGACCGGCGCTGGTGGCCAGGTAGACTTTATCCGGCTCATTCGGAATTTGTGCGATTTTCCAGATAGTGATGCCTTCGATACCGGTGGGTACAAAATAGTATGTGCCGCCAAGTCCATTGCTCGAGCGCGACGGTGAGGCATCACCCTGGCCAAAGTAGATATCTGTATTCGGTATGTGGCCGAGGCCAGCGTTCGCAGAGGAGACGCGATCAACGAAGGGATCATCCGTGGGAGAGAAATCTGTCCAATTGTCGCCCAGATCATCCGAATACCGGTTTTCGCCCACAGCCACCAGGCGGATGTTGTCCGTGCCCGGCAGCGCCGTTTCCTGGTAGAGTTTCAGCTTAATGCCCATGCCATGGCCCGCAGGCAGAGAAAGCTGCGACCAGGTGTTTCCGGCATCATAAGAGCGCCACAAACCATTGAGCCCGGGAGTCATATCCGCAGTCGCTACCCACAGCGTATCGCTATTGGTTGGATGAGAAACCACATCCACAATGACTTTGGCCGTATCTGCACCGGAAATGATATGAAGTTGGGTAAAGTCGACGCCGTTCTCCGTTCTGAATAACCGCCCGACAGGATTGAACGGATCGCCGCCAAGAATAGTATAGAAACTGTTTTCGTTTGCTTCACCCCGGCGCAAGCAGAGCAAATTGACACTGGTCATTGCATTCAGGGCGGTGGTATCGGGCACAACGCTGATGGACCACGTCTGCCCGGCATCCGCTGTCCGGAAAACAAAATTCTCGGAAGCGACCAATGCTATAGGACCATTCGATGACATAACATTGACTGCGCGCGGGCCATCGTGAGCCCCGGGATAGCGATCTTTTACCAACTCGCGGATAAGGTAAGCATCCAGCAATGTTCGCCAGTTTTGCCCATCTTCGGACACCTGTGCACCGGTGAGGGTACCGGCTTCCTGCGAGGTGCGGGAATAGCAATATCCCTGTGAAGCCTCGACTTGCATGCCCCGACCGCCAAATCCCCTGGTGACATTATCCGTTACAAACTCCAGTGAATCGGTTGGAAAAGCCGCGCTCCAGGTGACACCGCTGTCTGTTGACATAAACAATGACTGCGGTGCAGCCACTGCTGCAAGCATAACATCATTGACTTCATCGTAAGCCATGTCCAGAGCATAGCCGCCGTACAGTCCGAGGTTAACGCGACCCTCGGTGCTTGCGGTTGGCGGCGGCAGTGGGGGAGGAAGTGGCGGCCCTCCGGAATCCGACTGTGCGAAAACATGTCCCGGCCGAACGATCATCGGGCCAAATGATTGTTCGCTATTTTGCAATGTGAGATAAAACTGGGAGGCAATCACCGAGATCGGCATGTTCGCCGGCGCCGAGGGACGAATTGTGGCGCCGAAACTGAACAGTCGTAAAGCTACCGCGCTATCGTGCGCTAAGTAGGTATTGGCCGGTGCGGTGGCATCGAAGGTGAGCGAATCGCCTTCGGGATGCACAGCCAGCGACCAGCCCGCCAATGCGGTCGAAACAATCGTGCCGGTGCTGTCCCATTGCAATTCCGGCGGCCTGGCCCGGATAACGCCGCGAATACGACTGAGCTGGGAATCCACCGGTACGGGATTGATGAGCGACAGGTGAATTGGAATGT
>JBHHWX010000681.1:0-3085 GCA_046756745.1 bacterium
ATGTAGTGAATTTTTTGAGTCTCGGCTTCTAGAATTTTAAATCCAATCTTCTCGTTTCTTTCATCCAGCTCAACACGCAGGCCGGTTTCCTTAATTGTTCGAGTCACCGTTTGTGCATAATCAATGTAATCATCAGAAATGGGCAACACAACCACTTGCACCGGAGCGAGCCAAACCGGGAAAGCGCCGGCAAAATGCTCGATCAAAATACCGATAAACCTTTCCAGGGAGCCAAATGGAGCCCGGTGAATCACAACCGGGCGATGCTTTTGATTGTCGCTGCCGATATATTCTAATTCAAACCGTTGTGGCATCACGTAATCGACCTGTACCGTGCCGAGCTGCCACACTCGCCCAAGAACATCCTTGATCATAAAATCAATTTTGGGTCCATAAAAAGCAGCCTCCCCCGGGACCACGACATAATCCAAGTTCTGCGCATCAGCAGCTTCCTGAATATCCTGCTGCGCTTTTTCCCAAAGGTGCGCTTCGCCGCCATACTTCTCGGGATTTTCCTGATCTCGAAAGGACAACTGCGTTTTGAAATCCTCGAAGCCCAAAGACTTGAAAATCAGCTTAATTAAGTCGATAACATCGTACAGCTCGTCTTTCAACTGATCCTGGCGCACAAACATATGCGAATCATCCACGGTGAAACCGCGCACACGTACGATCCCGTTAAGTTCACCGGACTGTTCATAGCGGTATACCGTACCAAATTCAGCGAGGCGAATCGGCAGGTCGCGATAGCTGCGAGGCTTTGCCGCATATATCTGGAAATGATGCGGACAATTCATCGGCCTCAGCAGATACTCTTGCCCCGCGGATTTTAACGGCTCGAATTGACTTTCTTTATAGTACGGGTAGTGCCCGCTGGTCTTGTAAAGTTCAATGTTGCCGATATGCGGCGTGACTACCGGTAAATAACCGCGTTTTCTTTGTTCCTCGCGCAGAAAATTTTCCAGGGTTTCTCGCACAACCGTTCCTTTTGGCAGCCATAGCGGCAACCCCCCTCCTACTTTCGGTGTGAGTAAAAAAAGCTCCAACTCCTTGCCTAATTTGCGGTGGTCTCTTTTTTTCGCCTCTTCCAGATTAAACAAATATTCATCTAATTGCTTCTTTTTCGGAAACGAAATACCATAAATGCGTTGTAACATTTTGTTTTTTTCGCTTCCGCGCCAATAAGAGCCGGCAATGCTTAACAGTTTAAATGATTTTACCCGTCCGGTGGAAGGAATATGCGGTCCCCGACACAAATCCACAAATTCCCCTTCTTTGTAAATACTCGGGCGCTCATCGGCCATTTCATCGAGAAGTTCGAGCTTATACCGGTCTTTTCTTTTTTTGAACAACTCTGTCGCCTCTTCTTTTGAAAGCTCCTCCCTTTCAAATGAAGTATCCGCGGAAATCAATTCATGCATTTTCTTCTCGATGCGTTCCAATTCCTCCGGAGTGATCCGGGTATCGATATCGACATCGTAGTAAAAACCGTTTTCAATTGCCGGACCGACGCCAAACTGCGCCTCAGGGTAGAGCTCTTTTATCGCATGCGCCATGATATGAGCCGTACTGTGCCAAAATGTCTCCAAACCCTCACGATCATCGACCGTTAAAATTCGGAAGTCCGAACTTTCGGTAATCGATCTGTCGAGATCGATCAACTGACCGTTCAGCTTTGCCACAACAGCCTTTTCCTTGAGCGAACGGCTCCCGATGTCGTCAATAATGCCACGCGCACAAGTACTCTTGGGATATTCTTTGACAGAGCCGTCAGGAAAGGTTAAATTGATTTTTTCGGAACTGGACACATCTCGCCTTTTAAAAGTAGATAAGTGGGCGCTACTGGATTCGAACCAGTGACTTCTTGCATGTCAAGCAAGTACTCTAACCAACTGAGCTAAGCGCCCGTAAATAAATACAACCAAAAAAGCGTGTCATCGCTTAAATCTGACACGCTTCGTACTGCCAATTCTTAAAGGTGCATGACTACTGTCAAAAATTAAATTAATTAATTTAAAAGGAAATAGACAAAAAGTCAAGTTATTTTTTAGTTTAGCTCAGATCATTCCACATGCTCATCGGCATGATAAGAGCTTCGAACCAAAGGACCGGATTCAACGTGCCGGAACCCCATGTCCATGCCTTCCTGTTTGAGAAACTCGAACTCGTCCGGACGCACAAAACGCTCGACCGGTAGATGCCGGCTTGTTGGCTGCAGATACTGCCCTAACGTCAATATATCGACTTCAACATGTCGCAGCTCATGCATGACCTCAAGGACTTCACCCAGGGTCTCGCCGAGACCTAACATGAGCCCTGATTTTGTCGTCATGCCACGCTGCTTTGCCTGCCGCAAAATCGACAACGTCCACGGATAGTTTCCCTGTGGACGCACCGTGCGGTACAATCGCGGCACGGTTTCCGTATTGTGATTGAGTATATCCGGCCGCGCCGCCACGATTTTTTCTAAAGCGGTCAAATCACCTTTAAAATCAGGGATAAGCACCTCAATACGGCACCCACCGACCTGTTTTCGGATCTGTCGAATTGTTTCCGCGAAAATTCCGGCCCCGCCATCCGGCAATTCGTCGCGGTTGACGGATGTGATGACCGCGTGTCTCAATCCCATACTTTTTACTGCCTGCGCGACTCGTACCGGTTCGTTTACGTCGAGAAATGGCGGTTTGCCTGTTTGAATGGCACAGAATCCACAACTTCGCGTGCACACATCCCCCAAAATCATAAACGTGGCTGTTTTTCGTCCCCAGCACTCACCAATGTTCGGACAGCGCGCTTCGGCACAGACGGTGTGAAGACGTTTATCTTCAACGATCCGTTTGACCGCATTGTAACCAACTCCAAACGGCAGCCGGACTTTTAGCCAGTCCGGGCGTTTGCGGGCTTTCTGTTGACCAGAAATAACGTTTGTATTCATAATCAAAAAATCCGTAAGATTATTCTGTTAGGTAACGTCCAATGTAACCGATTAGCTCTTTGAATGCCATTTTAAACATCCACTGATTAACATGACAAAATTCTTGAAAATGAAATCCTGTACATCTTGAGAATCCTGTTATCCTGTCAA
>JBHHWX010000682.1:0-3084 GCA_046756745.1 bacterium
GGCTCGATGAACCCTCTGTGCCATTTTGTTCAGACAAGCTTTTTTATAAATTTAGGGCAGTGACAGATGTGGTAAAAAATTCTATCTAACTAGAATTTATTACGGGTAGGTAACGATCATCTCTAAGAGTTGGGCGGCTCAATTTGCTTCCAAACCGTAAAGCAGTATCTTATTTCTTAATGTCTTGAGAGTGATGCCAAGTATTTCTGCTGTCTTGGTTTTGTGAAAATGATGTCTCTCCAAAGTTGCGCGAATTAACTGCTTCTCCATGTCCTGAATACACATATCCTGATTAAGGTTAAACCTGCCATTTTTTTCTTTCTTCTCAAATAAGTCGAGTTTGCGGAGATGTTCTAAACTTATCTTTTCATTGCTGGCGCATGCCAAAACACATCGATGTACTACATTCTCAAATTCGCGGACGTTTCCCGGCCAATGATAACCCTGAAGATAATCGAGCGCGCTTTTCTCGATTCCGTTTATCTTTTTCATATACTTTTGCCCATATTTCTTGATAAAATAGTCGCTCAATAAAATAATGTCGTCGGCTCTTTCGCGCAAAGGCGGGATTTTTAACGAAATGACGTTGAGACGAAAAAACAAATCTTGCCGGAACCTGCCGGCTTTGATGGCCGCTTGAACGTCACGGTTTGACGTCGCGACGACCCTCACATCGGTGTAAATGGGTTGATTACTGCCAACACGAGTGAATTCCCCTCCCTGCAGCACTCTGAGCAACTTCGCCTGTAAATGGATGGGCATTTCCGTGATTTCGTCTAAAAGAACCGTACCGCCTGAGGCTTCCTCAAACAGTCCTTTAGAAGTTTTCACAGCGCCAGTGAACGCGCCTCTTTCATGACCGAAGAGTTGACTCTCTACTAAATTTTCCGGAAGCGAGGCGCAATTGATCTTTAAGTAGGGTTTATCTCTCCGCGCACTTTTGTGATGAATAAGCGATGCGACGACCTCTTTACCTGTTCCACTCTCGCTTTGAATGAAGACCGGGGCATCGGAGTGATAAGCCAAATTTAAGGTCTCGAATAATTCTTGGAGTTTTTGACTTTGACCGATAAAATCATCCCAATCTCGAGGTTGAGAAGCTGCGGCTGCAATACTTTTTTCTAATAAAGAATCGCGATCCCTAAAATAATCAAACAGACAGGATTTTACTTGCTCTAAGTCAAATGGCTTCGTTAAATAATCGTACGCGCCTATTTTCAGAGCGTCGACTGCTTGCTTGATGGTGCCGTAAGCGGTCATCAGAACGACCCCTGTGGACGGGGAAATCTTCTTGACTTTTTGAAGAATCTCCATACCTGTTAGTTGGGGCATACGAATGTCCGAGAGGACAACATCAAAGCCGCACTTACCCAATTTATTGATCGCTTTTTGACTTTCTTGCGTGAAAGTAACGTCAAAATTCCACAGGGTAAGCGCTTCTTTCAAAGATTCGCCTATAAGTGGTTCATCATCGATGACCAAGATTTTTTTAGAGTTTGTCTGCACTGTCAATTTCCACGGGCGCCTAACGGTAACTCCAGCTCAACAGTCACACCTTTGTTCGCATTTCTCTTTAAGGAGATTTCGCCAGAATGTTTTTCTAGATACATTTTCGAAAGTGCTAAACCCAAACCCATTCCATTTGCTTTGGTTGTGTAGAAAGGATAAAAGAGCTTGTTGATATCCGCATCTTTAAGGCCGATTCCTTGATCCCGGACAGTCACAATGAGCTTGTTTGCTTTTGTGCGTTTGAAAAGCGAAACGGCTACTTCGCCGCCCACAGGCATGGCTTCGATGGCATTTTGAACGACGCATCGCAAGGCTTGCTTTATGAGCTCCGGATCTACCTCGGCATAAACTTCTTCGTCGGAAAAGTGATAACAACATCGGACCTGATCGTTGTTTAGGGTCTTTTTCAGGCTATCTACTGCCGCATGTATAATGTCGATAAAATTGCATTTGATATAATACGGATGAATCGGTTTGCTGAAAGTGATTAGATTTTCAAGAATGAGCTCGATGTGCTGAACCCCTTCTTTTATTTTGCTAATTCGAGGAGATTGCGTTGGGGCGACCTCATCAGAGAGAAGAGATACAAAATTTGCAATGCCTGCCAACGGGTTTCGTATGCCATGCGCTAAATTAGCGGCCATTTCTTCTAGAATTTCTCTTGGGATATTCTGTGTATTGAGGACATTTTGTAATTTGCACCACAAGCTCGAATAAGTGTTTTGAACGGATTTCATTGAAGACGTGAAATCCCTGAAACTTTTTTCTAAGTCAATTTCCCTGTCCATGAGCGCAATGTAATATCGGTTTCCTTAGCTTCGTCATCCTCCTTTTCGATATTAAGTTATAAGAATTTATTTTAACTTTCTCTTAAAGGTCCTATCACCCAAATCCCAATTATCAAATTCCAAACTAAACATTGGGTGTTGGTAATTGGGATTTGGGATTTTGCGGCGAAGCCGCACCGGGCTCATCTCGAGTCTCATGCAGATAACAACGGCGCCTTGGATTCAAGCGCCTGTCAATCAAAGTGAGAAGGTTGAATTGCCGCCGGAATGTCTGGATGGATAGGTCGGGAAACGAAAGGGGAGCAAAGATGACATTGCTCAATTATTTTATTGATTTTTAGAAAAATTTATTTATATTTGCACATTGTTGATTTAAAGAAGTTTGAAAGGCCAGGTAGCTCAGTCGGTAGAGCAACGGACTGAAAATCCGTGTGTCCCCAGTTCGATTCTGGGCCTGGCCACAGATTAAGTTGTGCAATAACAGTTAGTTGCATGAGACGAGAAAAGCGCTGATGATAGTGCTTTTTCATTTTGTACCGTATTTGTGCCAGATTTTTTCCAACCTTTAGGATTTCCGGGTAGGTCGCCGTACGGCCGGAAATCACGGCGGCAACCGGCTGCGCTTCGTAAACGACCGTATAATCTTTGCTCTGCCGGTCGAAGTACCCGAGGCTAAGTATTTTCCACTGCAGCCGGGTGGTCGGCCCCTTCACATGCTTTGGTACTTTTTCGCTGGTTTTAAGTTAACAGTTTCTCTTGCCATGTACGCTTTTTTCACTTATTTTAC
>JBHHWX010000683.1:0-3084 GCA_046756745.1 bacterium
TGTTCGTGAAAGGGTTTTGTATGACCGTTTACCCGCTGTTTTAGATTGGTATGGGTACGAAGTTTGGCAAGGTGATAAAAAGTTATATTGGTATGACTCCCAGCCGCATCCAAATGACCCACGTTTACAAAGCACTCATCCTCATCATAAACACATCCCTCCAAACCTTAAACATAATCGGGTCCCAGCTCCGGAGATGAGTTTTACCCGACCCAATCTGCCTCAACTCATTCGAGAAATTGAAACATTGATCAAAGGACAAGATTAGATCCGTCATTTGGAGGCATGACTTTTTTATTTTTTAGAGCCGTTTCAGTGCTATTTCCTCTTATGCCGTTCATGCCGAGGACCTTAGTCCCTTCCTGATCCCTGCGCCCCTTCCATAATCTCTACAAACTCCTCAGTGGAAAAGTCCACGAGCTCGTCTGTAAAACGCCGGAACTCATTACCTTCGATGTCGATAAGTATCACCGTCGGCACACCATGAACTTGGTATTTTTTCCGGAGTGATGTCACCCCCAGATTGTTTTTGGTGAGGTCGGCTTTAAGCGACAGGAAACTTCCGGATTTTGCGATCACGGCCGACTGTGAAAAAAGCGTTTTATCGATCTGTTTACACGGGATGCACCAGTCGGCATAAAAATCGATAAGCACGGGTTGTCTTGCTGCCAGAGCTTGTACCACCAAGGCATCGTCGTAAGCCTGCCACGAAATGTGTGCTTTCTTGGCCTCATTCCAAGCCGAAACCGATGTCCATAGCCCAAATAAGATCATGAGGACTCCGACGACGATTTTGAGCGGCTTGAACCAGGAAAAACTCGCTTGTGACTTATCGAGAAAGCCGATCATAAAACCCCCGATGAGGGCTACGGCGGTTAACAAAACGATGTACGCGATGTCTGGGATGAGCGTGCTGACGAAATACCCGGCGACAGCGATCATGACGACGCCGAAAACTTTCTTGACCCAACCCATCCACTCTCCGGAGCGGGGCAGGTTCTTGACCAGACCCGAAAAGGTTCCAAGAATGAGGAACGGCAGGCCCAATCCCATCGAGAGAATGAAGAACATGAGAAATCCGAGAAACGGATCTCCTTGCGCCGCGACATAGGTGAGCAAACTCAAAACAAAAGGGCCGATACACGGAGCGGCGACAATCCCCACGGTCAGGCCCATAAAAAGCGAACCACCGATTCCCTGCTTTGAGCTGCCTGCTAAGTTGGTCAGAAAAATCGGAATCCGAATTTCGAAAGCTCCAAACATACCGGCGGCGAAAATCAAGAAGATGGTGGAAATGGCGATCAAGACCCCGGGGTTTTGCAGCGAAGCTCCCAAAAGACCGCCGGTCATGGCTGCCACAACGCCCATTACAGAGTAAGTGATGGACATGCCCAACACATAAATCAATGCCATGAGAAAGGATTTACTCAGCCTGTCCGAGGCCTGCCCGACGAAGTAGCTGATAGTGATAGGGATAAGGGGGTAGACGCACGGCGTGAGATTGAGGGCTAATCCGCCTAAAAAGATAAAAAATAACGTAATAGTCAAGCCTTTGCCTGAGATGAGCTGATTGATCTTATCGTCTCCGGATTCCCGTTCACCTTGTAAAAGGCCCAGCTCCGGTTCTTTGGCAGAAAACTTTTCGGTGTTTTTCGGAGTGATGGCAGAACCTGCTTCGACTACCGAAGCCGTCATTGCGAACGCCACAGACGCCGGCGCTAAGCACGAAACGTCGTTGCAGGCTTGATAAGAAAATTTTCCGGTGAAGTTTACAGGGCCGGTTTTGAGTGTTTTCGAGGCGGTGACGTTCGCCCAGATCGTGATTTGTTTTTGATAAACCGAGAGGGGAGTTTCGGAAAATTCAAACTTCTTCAGCTCACCCGCAGGATAGTGGATCTCGTTAAATACCAAACCAACTGACGTGTCGAAGGCAACTAAGGTAGGGATGAGAAACTCCTCCGTCGGTTTGTTGGAGTTAATATGCCATTCCCCGTCGATCTTTGCTGAAAGACCGATTTTGAATTCATCTCCCGGCCGAATTTTATCTACAGAGAGAAAGGTTTCTACTGTTATAATATCAGGTTTTTCGAACTGTGCGGGTGCGTTTGTAAAAAATGTCAAGTTTGCCAACAAGAGTGAAAAAGCAATCTTCGACATGGTGTCTCCTCTCATTTAGTGGGTATGTTTAATTCGACCCCTCAACTCTCACATTTTTCGGTGGAGAAGGTGCGGTGGAGTCCCCTTGTTTGCTGAGAGAAATGTTTTTTCCGCTCACCTGTTGTCCGGAACTCAAGGAGACATCTTCTGTCCACGTCGTGTAGCCTGATTTCGAAACCACCAATGTGTAAGTTCCTGCTTCGATGTTATCGAAACTATACAACCCCGTTGCGTCGGTCGTTATTTCATAAATGATGTTATTTCCGCGATTGAGTTGGACGGTCGCGTTTTGTAACGGCTGATTCGAGCTCGCATCTTCAACGGTTCCGCTTAGAGATGTGGGTTGGGTTGTTCCGCCAGGTGTATAAATTAACTCGATATCTTTGAAATAAGTTTCATCGTTGGGTCGCAGTGTTAGCGATGAAGAGCTTTTCGTAAACTCCACGGCAGTCCATTTGCCCGGTGGTCTTCCTTTATTTGAATTGTCTTCAGTGAATTCGACGACGATTTGATAGCTTCCATCCGCGACTTGAGACCCTGTGATATCCGTACAATTCCAAGTGACGTTGTGGGTTTGATGACTTCTGAGGGTTGCGCTTGTGACGGCATCCACAGTATTTTCGTTCGAGATGGCCCGCCACTTGATCAAATGCTGGATTCTTCTATTGGCCCAAACTCGGATAGTTTTGACGAACCGGCCTTGCGCATCTTCCACCCAAACGGCGCCGATGTTCTTTGCTGAATATTTCCCACCATAAGGTACTGTTCTGACCTGAAATTTGACTTCACCGCCGGAACCCGCGGTCGCTTGTGACGTTGTTTGAATACTGACAATAATTAACCAATAGCAGAGGAAGAGGAAAAATCGCCTGTTTCGCATGATCAGCTCCTGATTCAGAAATTAAAATTTTTTGATTTCTGAGCATG
>JBHHWX010000684.1:0-3081 GCA_046756745.1 bacterium
TACGGCAAGGCAAAATCGGCGTCCAGGGCGATGGCTTCGAGAAAATTCTGTTTCGTTTTTTCGACAAAGCCTTTTGGCCGGTTGTTGAGAAAATGCCGTCCCTTCAAATAAAACTGGTAGGCCTCCAGGTTGTCCGTGCCGCGCTTTTGGAGCGCGGCCGTTTCCTTTGCCAGCAATTCGATTTTCAGCTTAGTCGACAATCGCCAGGGCGATTTCGTCCTGAATCTCGAAGACATCGGTCAGCTCGCGGTCGAAGCGTTCCGACCACAGATGGTAGCCGTCGGCAATTTTGATGAGCTGGGCCGTGATGCGCAAGCGGTTGCCGGCCTTGCGCACGCTGCCTTCCAGCACATGCGCGACATTCAACTTTTCCCCAACCTCGCGAATATCCACCTTCTCGCCTTTAAAATAAAAAGATGAGGTGCGAGCCGCAACCTGTAGATTTTTGACGCGCGTTAAAGCGCTGATAATCTCTTCCGCCATGCCGTCGCAGAAATACTCCTGCTCCGGGTCGGCGCTCATGTTGGCAAACGGCAGTACGGCGATGGAAGGTTTTGGCTCATCAGCCGCAGGTTTTGGCGTCAACTCTGACAGGGTTCTGAACCCTATCAGGGTTTTGATGTCCGCACTCACTTCGCTCATGCTTTGATAGCGATTATCTCCCGCAATTCCCGACCCTCGATGTTTTCCATCACGATGAACATTTCATCGTCATGCTCCTCGATGGCGACAATCGTGGCGATGTTCGGGTGGTTCAGCGCCGCGGCGGCCTTGGCTTCGCGTTTAAAGCGCTCGTTTTCCTTATCGCCGCCGATGAGGCTTTGCGACAGAAATTTCAGCGCGACCGTGCGTTCGAGTTTGGTGTCCTCGGCTCTGTAGACCACTCCCATGCCGCCCTGCCCGACTTGCTCAATAATTCTGTAATGTAATATTGCCTTCCCTACTAAATCAGCCATTCGGAGTCTCCCACCATTTTCTTATGCACGTCCTTAGCAGGCGGGCTTCGCCGAGTTTTTCCGTGATTTTGTAGTGGAGGATGGTTTTGCCGATCATTGCACCATCCCCACTTTGTCTAGGATCGCGTTAAATCTGGGCTCATCTCGCAGGCCTTCAAAAACCGGATTGAATTGTATAAATGGCATCCACGTGCCGCGTTCAGCATAAGCCTGGTCCAAGAATTTCAGTGCCAGGTCTTCCTTTTCAAGGCTAAGTGAAATCACTGAAAGCGCATAAGGTGTGACATATTTGCTCTTCGCTCTGTCGACAATGATTTTCTCTATGCGCACTGCTTCGCGTCGGTTTCCAGCCATGCTTTCGACAAATCCCAGTTCCGACAAGATTTCCGTAGCCTCGGGCTCAAGCATTAAGGCATTTTGTAAGTGATATCTGGCGGTATCTAACTTGTCTAGTACTAAATAGGCCATTCCCAGTTGTCTGTGTACGTATGTAACGGTTGAATCGAATTCAAGGGATTTCAGCAACTGCGAGATGCTCTTTTGAACCTCTCCTCCGCACCGGTAGTGTCGGCCAAGCTGAGCATTGATAATAACTGCATAGGGATCAAGCTGCAACGCTTGTCGAGCTACCTGATAACTTCTTTCGAACTCACCGCGCAGAAGAAACACTTCCGAATACCAGTGATAGGTATGCGCATAACGGGGATTTATTTCGATCGCACGTCGAAAATTGGATTCTGCCGCATCCAAGTCCCAATCGAAGTGTATGTTAATGTCTCCGAGCGTAGCATAGACCTCCGCAAGTTGACTGTCAAGTTGTAGGGCTTTCTCAAGGTAGGTTTTAGCTAATGCCATAGATTTGTCGGGCCGCTGCCGGCCATAGATGCCATGCATCATGTAAGCATCACCGAGTCCGGCATAGGCTAATGCGTAGGTTGGATCCTTCGCAACAGCCTGTTGAAAATAATCGATGCTTTTGTTCACCGCTTCTTCGGAACGTTTATTCCAGTGATAGCGACCCTGCAAATAGAGTTGATAAGCGTCCGTGTTTTCTGTGGCACGTTTCTCGATCTGTTGTTGTTCCTCCGGTGAGAGCACGACTTTGATTTGATCAACAACTGTCAGAGCAATCTCCCGCTGCAGCGCCAGAATGTTGGTCATGCTTCGATCATAGCTGTCAGACCATAAGTTCTTGTCCGTCTCAGCCTCTACGAGTTGGGTTGAAATTCGAACCTGTTCGCCGTCGATCAGCACAGAACCAACGATAACCACATCAACACCCAATTCATCTGCGATTTGTGGCAGCGTTTTAACCGACTTTTTGAATCGCATGGCAGATGTGCGGGAGATGACTTTCAACGCGGCGATTTTTGAGAGGTCGGTGATGAGCGCCTCGGTCATGCCGTCGGCGAAGTAATCTTGATTTGAGTCGCCGGAGATATTCTCGAGCGGCAAAACCGCAATTGAATCGATAGGCTGGCTACGGTTTGTCAATAGGGCCGCTCCGGCGATGACAATAATCAGGAAAGCAGCCGCGCCGAAGAGAACCAGGCGATTTCGTTGTAGGAGCACGGTGTGCAGTGCCGCTACTGATTTTCTAACGACAGGTTTCTGCTTATCATGCGATTGAAGATCTGCAAGAACTTCGCCCGCATTTTGATAGCGTTTATTCAAATCTTTAGCGAGCGCTTTTTGTAAAATCTTTTGCAGATTGGCAGGTGTCTCTTCTGAAAAAGCCAGGTCTTCATTCAAAATCGCATAAATCACCGCCTGCTCGTAATCCCCCGGGAAAGGTAATTTCCCGGTCAGCATCTCATACAACACCACCCCAAACGCCCAGATGTCCGTCCGGGGGTCAGTTTCCATGCCCTGCATTTGTTCCGGCGACATGTAAGCCACGGTTCCCAAAGTCATGCCGCTTTTGGTTAACTGCGCCCCGCCGCGGATCTTCGCCAGGCCGAAGTCCATGATTTTGATTTGACCCGTTTCGGTCACCATGATGTTGGCGCTTTTGATGTCGCGGTGGGTGACGCCTTTTTCATGGGCAGCCTTCAGGCCGGATGCGATTTGGGTAGCGTAATCGAGGATGGTTTCAATGGGCAAAAATCCCCCTCGGTCCCCCTTT